>JAYFRN010000009.1 GCA_034925865.1 Oscillospiraceae bacterium
GTCACTGTATCGCTATGTCTGTTATTGTCCTGAACCTGAAAAAGGTTCTTTGCGCCTTTTTTGTGTTCCTATATTGTTTGCTAATAACACATCATCTACCGCAGCGAAATTTGAAATTCGTATTTGTTCAGTAGACATTACTTCGAAACGGAAAATACATGACAGCTTCATTATATGTGATATTGAGCGTCATTCTTTGCTTTTTCGGTACAGTTCTCGGTATGACGCTCTCTCGCTTATTAAAAGCGAAGCTCGCGCAATAGAAAAAGCTTTTGCGGGTTATAATTCCCTCAAAAGCTTTTTATTTTTAATTATATTTTAATACTATTATTTTCCTATATACAGAATATCGCTGATATTACGCTCGTAAAAGCCATTGCCGTCTGTAGGAATGTTTACTACTTCACCGTTGAACCACATTGTCGCCGATCCGCCTCCGTCCAGATTATACGCACATGTGCAGTTCAAGTCTGCGAAGACATCCGCAAGCTGATAAAGCGACAAACCGGCGCTCTTGTCGGTACGCCCGTCGGATACGACAAATACATAGTGAAGGGGGGAAATGATGCCGATGGCTGTGCGCGGATTGCTCGACATAGCGCGTCCGACCTCCGCATTCTTAGAAACAACGATTTCACTGTTGTTAATAAGCGTCGGTCCGAAGGACAGAATCTGATACGCTCCCGCGGAAACAAGCGAATCAATATTTGCCGTGCTTTCTTTTATAGATTTGAATGTGCCGTCGGCAAAAATAGCGAGCGCGTCTCCCGTCCCCGCCGTTGAACGGTAAAGAAAACCATTTCTCAAAACGAAGCCGGTATTTCTGAAAGCGTAATAATCTCCGTTTATTGCGAATATAGCGTTATTACTTTTGGCCATTGCTGATGTCTTTTCTTTTAGGTTTCGACCGTACGAATTTTTCGCAAAAGCAGTTTTTAAATATTTCAGACTTGATACTTTTATGTCAGCGATATAAACCTGTGTGCTGTCGCGTCTGATTTCATTAATATTGATCTCTATGTTCTCATCTTTATAATAATTGTCTTTAATTACAGGATATTGCTGTAAAGGCTCTTCTGTGACGGGCTGTCCCTGTGTGTATGTACCTGTATTGGCTTCTGTTCCGGTAACGGGAGTTAAATCCGTATCGGAATCCATTACCGTGGTATTGTCAGAATTGATATCCGACTCTTCGGATGTCTGCCAAAAGAAATGTCCGTGATTTCCGGTTCCGGTCGCGGTTATAACCGCAATTACTCTGGGTATTACAAACGTATCCAGCAGGACAAATGTCATGCAGGCGGCCAATATCGCCGAAAACGTCAAGGCCCATCGATATGGCTTTTCAAAAAATTTCTTCATAATATCCCTCATGTTATAAACGCTGTATCATCGCTTGTGAGAAAAAGGAGTCTGGGTATGTAAAATTGATTATTCATATAATACTGCATTACCCGGTAAATTAGATGAAAAAAGTGTGAATTTTTCTGATTAAACGTAAAAATCCTACACTTTGACTTCGGTCATTTATCTTATTAACCTCAACATTTAAATAATTACCGCCAAAAGAGAGAAAAGGCTCTGGTATATGAGCTTTTCTCTCTTATAAAAACAAAGCTTACTTAAGCCGATATAATAATTCAAGCTTTAAGCGCGTCGACAAGCGCATATAGCGATGTGTAAATTCCGCATCCTCCTGATGCGAGAAGCGTTTCGCGGCTTTGGTGGCCGTTTGCGACAAGGGCACAGTCCGCGCCAATTATACGCGCAGTTTCAAGATCATGCGTGGTGTCACCGATGAACAGCGGGGATTCCGGCTTTACCTTTGCCGCCCATTGTTCTGCGATTATAAGTTTACTTTCCGCAAGGATATTATCAAGGCCGACAACATCGGTGAAATACTGCGATATTCCAAGCGATTTTATCTGCTTTTGCAGCATACCGCTCTCCGTCATGGATATGACTGTCTGCGGCAACTTCATGGTAGCGAATAATTCAAGCGCTTCCTTGACACCGGGGCAAAGCGGAGAAGACAATGAATTCTCAAGATATTCCTTCACCCATTCGCGGGCGAGCATATCATAGCTTTCCGGAGAAACGTCATGTCCGAGCGAACGGTAATACTCCTTTATGGGGAAGCGGAAAATGGAGTGATAATGCTCCCGGTTTTTGATAAGCGGCATATTGCGTCGGTTAAGAAGTGTATTCTCGCTCTTTATAGCGGCATCCGTGTCATCAAGGATCGTGCCGTTGAAATCCCATATAATATGCTTATACTTCATTTCCCGACCATGTATCCTTTTTTTATCGAATTATTTATCACATATTCGACAAAGCTCCAAAGCGCGGGGATTGCAGTTTTTACAGGCTCCATGCGCCGGTATACCTTTGAAGCTTCGACTCCGTGCAATGCCCATGTATAACCGTCGGTCATATAATTATTGATAAAAGGCTGAAGCCGGTCGATTGCGGAGGCATACAATGCGTCCGGCGTTTTCATTTCGTCAAATTCCTCCCACTGAGCTCGGAAGTCCGCGGCCTGATCATCAGGCAGAAGAGCGAAAAGTCTGTCAGCCGATGCTTTTTCCCGTTCGGCTTTCGACAAATTGCCCGCATCGTCGTAAGCGAAGGTGTCTCCGGCGTATATTTCGACAAGGTCATGTACAAGCGCCATTCTTATCACCCGGTTTATATCGACTCCATCCGCGTCGGCATATTCGCTCAGAGTCATCGCCATCATTGCAAAATGCCAGGAATGCTCCGCATCCGTCTCCCGGCGGGATTTGTCTATTAATACGGTCTGACGCAGAATATTCTTTAATTTATCAATTTCTATGAGAAAATCAAGCTGCTTTTTGAGTCTTTCAGTCATTCTATCTCCTAAGCATTATATATATAATATTTTGTAAAACCTGATTGTGACATTGATAATAACAGAAAGCTTTTGATTTTAAAGCTTGACATAATGAATTCAATATGATATAATTTTAAAAAATAAAATAGATAAAAAAGAACCGTCGTGTGCGGATTTTGTACAGAAGGGCTTTTTTGTATTTACATTACTGTGAGGTAAGCGATATGAAGAAAGCCGCTTCTGTTTTTTTGTGTGCGGACATAAATTCAAACGATATAATGAATCTTATAAAATGGCTTCAGGATGAATCCGTGACACAGTTTCTCAACGAATACGAATTCGCGACAGCAGAATTGAATTATCTGTATGATAATGTTCCGGAATTTATGTATACATTTCATTTAAATCATTCGGGGCGTTTTTTTATGATATATTCGGAACACAGAGAGCCGATCGGCTTTTTAAGATTTAATGATATATCCGATCAGAACGCATGTGAAATCGTCTTTGCGATAGGTGAAAAACACCTGTGGGGACACGGTTACGGAAAAAGCGCGGTAGGAGAGGCACTAAAGTATGCTTTTTTTGAACGGCGCGTTGAAAAAGTTATAGCGAATATTTACAAAGGCAACTTACGTTCGATGAGAACTGTTTCAAGATGCGGTTTTCGTCCGGAATTAAGCGGTAATAAACTTACAAGATTTACGGTTACTTCTGATGATTTTATATCAAAAGCTAAAATCGTTTAAAACAATTAAACAACCACTTCATAACGCCGTCAATTATTAAACGGCAGTTAACAGCCATTTTATTTTGTATAATGCTTTAGCTATTAGCGATTCCTTTAAATAATATTGAATTCTAGCGAGCAAAACCCATATACCAGTGTTTCTCATCTTTAAGGGGTGATTATTTAATTGTGGCGTTAATAATACTCATATGACCGCGTTTATTCCGGCGCGAAGCGCGGCAAGATTGATTTCAACATGAGTCGGTTTAACGATCTTCCTTACTGCAGACTCGGTATCCTCTATGGAAAACGGCAATAATCCTTTACCGAGAGCGGCGCCGACCATCACAGTATTCATTACCTTCGGATTTCCAATAGCTGATGCGACAGAAAGCGGATCAAATACGATTACATAGATTTTGTTCCGCAGGTTTGTCAAATAATTACAGACAGCCGATGGATCGTAAGCGGCGTTCTTCGGCGCGGAGGAATAAACGGGTGAAGGCGAGAAAATAAGGCTTCCGTCCGGCTTGAGATATTTCAGATTTGCGGCCGCCTCTGCCGGCTCGAACGCTATCAAAATGTCTGCTTCTCCCTGCGGAATCATACTTGAGCATTTCTCCGAGTATGTTCTGACATGACTGACGACGCTTCCGCCGCGCTGAGCCATTCCTATAGTTTCAGCGGTGCGTACAAAAAGCCCCGCCTCCATCGCGGCGGCGGCAATCAGGCGCGAACAAAGCACGGTCCCCTGCCCTCCGACACCGGCAATAAGTATGTTCATCTGTTTATTATCCATTAGCTTTAACCTCGTTTGCATTTGCAATTGTAATTGCGTTTACGGGGCATACATTGCTGCAAAGAGCGCAGCCCGTGCATGTAATGGCGTCGATTTTTGCCTTTTTATCGGCAATAAATATCGCAGGGCATCCGAGCTCTTTTACACAGCGGCCGCAGCCGATACATTTATCGCTGTCGACCGTATATTTTTTCTTTTGTTTTTCTAACGCAATGCAGGGAGAGCGGAATATAAGAACCGAGAGTCCGATGTAATCCGCGGCGCGTTTTACAGCATCGGAAGCGGCGTCATAATCAAACGGGTCGCACACCTCGACAAAGCCCGCTCCGCAGGCGCGTGAAATATCTTCAATAGAAAGCTTTGGCGCGGGCGCATTCATTACAGTGCGTCCTATTCCGGGATGAACCTGGTGCCCTGTCATCGCGGTAGTGGAATTGTCAAGAACAATAACAGTTATATCTGCGCCGTTGAACGCGGCGTTGACCAGTCCGGTTATCCCGGACGCAAAAAACGTGGAATCTCCGATAAACGAGAAATATTTTCTTGAACTATTTTTTAGCTTTTCGGAAGAGTTCTCCGCAGTATCGCCGAAAAAGCTTTCTGCGTGAAAAAGCCCCTGCGCAACGGTGACAGACGCGCCCATGCAAAGGCATGTGTCGACCATATCTAGCGGCATTGCGTTTCCTAGAGTATAACAGCCGATATCGCCGCAGAATACCGCGTTTTTGCCTTTCATCGCTCGCTTTACCGCGTAAAAAGAAGCTCTGTGCGGACATCCGGCGCATAGCACAGGCGGACGTTTGGGTATAAAAGGAGCTTCCGGAAACTTTTCTGTCTTGACGGGCTCCGGGTTTAACAGTTTTGAGAGTATGTTTTTTACCGACGCGCATGACAGCTCTCCGGCATACGGCACGTCTTTGCTGTGCTTCCCAAATATTTCAATTTTCTGCGGAAGGTTCGTGCGCATTTTTAAAAGCTCGTCCTCGATCACATAATCAAGTTCTTCGAAAACAATAACTTTTTTTACCCCTTTCAACGCCTCCGATATAAAACGTAAAGGGAACGGAACCTCGGCACAAAGCTTTATAAGCTTTATTCTTTTTCCAATGGATAAAGAATTTAACGCTTCAAGGGTGTATGAAAAAGAAACTCCCGACGCGACCGCCGCCGTTTCACAGCCGGCATCGCCGTATACCTCGTTGAACGGGATATCGGAATATATTTCCGAACAGGTTTTCAGCTTTTCTTCTATTTCAAAGTGTTTTCTGTAGGAAAGTGCAGGGAAAATGACAAATTCACTGTTCTTTTCAAAAAGCTTCTGATCGCGGACATTGCGGCTTCCGTCAAGCTTTATTGAAGCACAGCCATGACAAACACGTGTCGTGGGCCTGAGAATTACGGGAAGAGACAGCTTTTCGGACAGCTCAAAGGCGTATTTTGTCATCCTGTATGCTTCCTCAGGAGTAGACGGATCAAGCACGGGAAGTTTTGAGAATCCGGCAAAGCGTCGTGTATCCTGCTCTGTCTGAGAGGATATCGGCCCCGGATCGTCGGCACATAATATAACCGTGCCGCCCCGGCAGCCGATATATACGAAGCTCATAAGAGGGTCTGACGCGACATTCAGTCCGACCTGCTTCATTGTGACCATTGTTCGAGCGCCCGTATATGACGCGCCCGCCGCCGTTTCCATGGCGGCCTTTTCATTTACCGACCATTCGACATACATCGTTCCATCGTTAAGCTTAGCGCATGTTTCCAGAACTTCGGTGGAAGGCGTGCCGGGATATCCGCAAACAACTCTCACACCGGCCTGAAACGCGCCCCATGCGATGGCCTCGTTTCCCATCAATAATTTAATTTCATTCATATTAAAATATTACTTTCTGTCATTGTTTGTTGTATGGTTCACTGACTATATATAAATACATCGCTTGTGATATGGCCTTTACCGCCATTGCGAATAATACAAATTCAAAGCTGTGAGTAAGAAGGTATAAAAACAATATTAAGACAGAAAGAACAGCCGATATCACGGCAAGCGTTACGGCACTGCTCTTGAACCGTCCGGATGCCGCAACAGTTTCATCAAGGCAGGAAAGCGTTTCCGGTACTATGACAAGATCCGCGCCGTCAAGCTCTTCTGTGCGATCTTTTGCCCCGCAAAGAATTCCGTAATAATATTTCCCGACGTTTTTCCCTTGTTTCTGTATAAAATAATCGAAATCTTTTTCTACCGCTTCGCCTTTTTCAGACGAGAACTCAAGCACGCGTGCTATCGCAGCTCCGCTCTTTTTTGTGTTTTTTATATGATCTCCGACAAGACTTGATATATATATTTCCTTGGCCGCTTTGAATTTTTCCTCCGATACATATTTTATCCTGTCAGGATCAGGATTTTCAAAAGTCTGTTCCTGATTTATATACGGACCTTCCGTGAAATCATATTTGATATAACCTATCGGCTTTTTATCATAATAAATATAAATTAACTCATATGTATTTCCGTCAAATGCATTATCCCGTGTGATGACACTCGCTCCGGCGGCGCTTTTTGCGACAAGCGAAAAAACGTGGCTGCCAAGGCTGTATGTGATATATTTTCCGTCTGAAGATGAAACAAAACGCATTCCGGAAAGAATTTTACCGGCATTGTCGTCTGAATTCAGAATAAACTCATTTTTTTTACAATATTCCTTCAGCGGAATAAACATTGCATCAGTCGTAGCCTCTGTCATTTTATCAAGCACGCGGTGAATAAATTCCCTTTTGGCATCGAGCTTCATATCTACCGATAGCTTTACGTCGCTGCATTTTAGCTTTTCAAGAAGCAGTTTTTCAGGAATAATACATATTTCAATTTCCGCGGCTTTTGCAATATCGTCTTTCCTGCGCGGAAATATTCCCATATCGGCAAGCGACGAGATCATATGTGAATAAATAGCGTTTAGTGCGCATAAAAATTGATCGCACAAAGTCGCACATAAAAGTGCAAGCGCAGTCGGAAGAAAGCCTGTTTTACCGAATCCTGTAGAAAAAACAAATGCCACGCAAATAATCAACGCTACGCGTAGTATGGAAACTGCTGTGATTATGCGTCTTTGCACGCCGGAATGCGCGTATGCAAGAGCATAATATCTCTCGGTTATCCTGTTCGCAAAGCTATCTTCGTATCCTCTGACAAATACGGCTTCCGCCTCGCCGGTGAGGATTTCCGTACCCGAACAAATGTCATCGCCGGATTTAAGTATTGAAGGAACCTCATCTCCGTCAGATGCCACAAATTTACAGACTATCTCTCCCGAGGTTATCTTTGCGTCCGCCGGACACGCTTCTCCCGCGGAAAAGCGCACCTTATCGCCGGGCGTTATCACGCCCTTTTTTTTCTGAGAAACAAATCTGAGCGATGACAGCGAAAACTCATACCGTATTTCACGGACATTGTAAGCGCGGCTGTAAATAAAAAATGAAAGCGCGTCACAGAAAGTAAATATTGCCGCAAACCAAAATGCAGTATTATTTTTTCCTGATAATAAAAAAGCCGCCAAAATAACCAATGCCGCAAGATAATCGCTGGACGGATAAGTCTTTACCGCCCTGAAAGCATAAGCACACAAAACGGGAAGAAATAATAACGCGATGGAAACAAAATAAAAGCTCAGCGACGCCGCCTCTGAAAGCGCCTTGAGCAAGGAGCAGCGATAAATAATATATGCAAGAAGAATGAGCGCAAGCTTTGACAGCACATATCCGAAAGGAATTGTGCCGTAATAAGAAAAATAATTCGCGCCTGAAAGCGCCCCGAAGCTGTCCGGGTCGGAATAATGCCGGTCGCTGTACTGACGGATGTATACGCCGGCGTCGTCAACGAGCGTACTAAGTTTTTGATCTGTTTCGGCGGCCTGTTCGCTCGTGTTCTCACTTATTTCTGTTTTAGTTTTCTGCCTTTTTATCATATTGCAGCCATGTCGATTCAATTATGATTTTTTATGTTTAAAGCTGTGTGCGCCCCTCAAATGCCCGCGCAAGCGTCAGCTCGTCCGCATATTCAAGCTCTCCTCCCGCAGGAAGTCCGTATGCGAGCCGGGTCACCTTTATTCCCATAGGCTTTATTAGCCGTCCTAAATACATAGCGGTCGCCTCGCCCTCCACGCTGGGATTGGTGGCGATTATAACCTCAGACACAGTTTCATCAAGCCTTGAAAGAAGCTTTTTAATATTAAGCCTGTCTGGACCTATGCCATCCACCGGTGAAATGAGCCCGCCGAGGACATGATATAGCCCTTTATATTCGCGCATTTTTTCTATTGACGAAACATCCTTAGGCGCTTCAACGACGCAGATCGTTCCTCTGCTTCGTTCCTCGGGTTCGGACGAGCAAAGCTCGCAGACATCCTCCTCACTTATATTGCAGCAGACGGAGCATGTCTTTATCTGAGTCTTTGCCTCAATTATGGCCTCGGCAAAATCGTCGGCGTCAGCCTTGCTCATATCGAGCACGGCAAACGCCAGCCTGACCGCCGTTTTATATCCGATTCCGGGCAGCTTTCTGAATTTTTCGATCAGATGCTCAAGCGGATGAATATATTCCATTAAAACATACCCGGAACACCGGGCATTGAAAGATTGCCCGTTATCTTCTGCATTTCCTTAGAGTTCGTTTCTTCCACACGCTTAATTGCCTCGTTTACACCCGCAACGATTATATCCTGAAGCGTTTCGGCGTCATCCGGGTCGATTACGACTGGATCAAGCGTGACAGAGAGAATTTCTTTTTTACCGTTTATCTTTATTTTGCATACTCCGCCGCCTGATGCGATTTCATATTCCTTCGCGTCAAGCTCCTCCTGCAGTACAGCTATATCCTCCTGCATCTTCTGAGCCTGGCGGATCATGGTATTCATATTCGCGGGCCCCTTGCCCATTCCTTCTGGCAGTCTTGCTTTCATTTCCTGTTTTCCTTTCGGTTTTTCAAAGTGAGTCTATCGCGTCCGGTTCTTTTTTCCTCTGTTCGGACTCCAGACGGACAGCTGTTATTTCGGGAGTTATATTTTTTACATATCGAAGAATTATATCTTCGGCCTTCATATACGAAAGTATGCCGTTTGTGAAGCTCTCCGTCAATACCGCAAGCGTGTTCTGATCACGGCAAATGAATTTCGCAGATTCAAGATACGGATATATTATCGCTTCACCTTTGAGAGACTGAAGCAGGCGGCGCGATTCTGGATATGTCCCGGAGGAAACGGAAGGCGCCTGCTTAGATTCCTCAGCAGCAATTTTCTGTTTTGGAGCTATCTTTTCTGCTTTTTCGCCTTTATCTGATGGTAATTTTGGGGCGGCTTCATATCCGCCGCCGTCGAGGCGAGATTCAAGCTTATCAATCCTTGCGGACAAAGCGTCAAGAGATGCCGTCGGCTGTGACTGCGGATGACACATCCGTATAAAGGCAAGCTCGACCGAGGCCCGTTTGCCTGACGACAGATAATCGTATCCTGAAACAAGCGGCTGAAGCACCGAAAGCTGATATATAAGCTCTGACTCTGACGCGGCGGATGCAATATCGCACAGCATTTTATATTCCGTTTCCGAACAGTCGATGAGCATCCTCGGAGACGGCACCGACTTGATGACGGTTATATCACGGTAAAGCTTAATTATTTCGTTCAATGATGCCTTGAGGTCGGAGGATTTTTCATAAAGCTCCGAAATAAGCGCCATACAGCGCGACGGATTGCTTTTTATGCAGGCTTCGCACAGGTCGATTAATATTTCGCGATCAGACAGTCCCAAAATCGCAGTTATTTCATCGGGAGTAATGACTCCCGCTTTCCCCGCACATGCTTCCAAAAGGCTGAGCGCATCACGCATTGCGCCGTCCGAAAGCCGGGCGATTATCGCGGCGGCCTCACGTTCTATGGATATGCCCTCCTTCGAGGAGATACGCATAAGCCTGTCGGTAATAATTTCCGGTGAAATTCGTCGAAAATCGAACCTCTGACAGCGTGAAATTATCGTGGCGGGAACCTTCTGCATTTCGGTCGTCGCCAAAATAAAGAGTACATGCTCCGGCGGCTCCTCAAGGGTTTTCAAAAGAGCGTTGAAGGCCGCGATAGTAAGCATATGGACTTCGTCGATTATGTATACTCTCTTTTTAAGATCGGCAGGCATGAATTTAACCTCTTCGCAGAGGCTTCTTATATTGTCGACACCGTTATTTCCCGCAGCGTCTATTTCCATCACGTCAAGCGTCGTCTGGGAATCTATCGCGCGGCACGAGGCGCATTTGTTACATGGATTTCCATCCTCCAACGCTTCGCAGTTCACCGCTTTAGCAAGCAGCTTTGCGCAGGTGGTCTTCCCTGTCCCCCGTGAGCCGCAGAACAGATATGCATGTCCGACCTTGCCGGATTTTAGCTGGTTTTTTAAAACGGTTACAATGTGTGACTGCCCCACGACATCACCGAACGTCTGAGGGCGAAATTTTCGGTATAAAGCCTGATACATTCTTTTACCGTGCCTTTATTATTAATTACGAGGTTGAGTACGGTCGCTTTTTGAAAAAAGCTCCGCAAAAACTTTAAAGTTCTTGTTGAGCAGATAATCAGCAGCTATTATTAACTCGGCATTTAAATAACTACCGCTTAAAGAGAGAAAAGACTCTCGTATATGTGCCTTTCTCTCATGTAAAACAAGGATACGAAATAAGACTGTGCACCCCGCTTCGAAGATAAGGTTATGTGCGCTTTTCTTTTTACCGGCTCGGAACAGGCAACCTGGCGGCACATCAAAGTCACCGCTTAATGCTGCTTGGTTCCCCACCTGACATGATTCGTGGTCTTTGATTGCGCAAGACCCATTCGTCAACGCCGGTTCAAAAGGAGCATCCACACAATTTATTCCTCAGACGGGGAATTCACCCCTGCTATAGCGGATGGCAGGTACAAGGCACCGCTGACTCCCCGGATAGCACAGTCTTATTTCGTATCCTTTTGTATATCGGATCTGAAATCGGATCACATATTATATTGTATTTATTTGGTGCCGAATATTCTGTCTCCCGCATCGCCCAGACCGGGAACGATATAAGCATTTTCATTGAGCTTTTCATCAAGGCATGCGCAGAAGATTTTTACATCGGGATGCGCGGCAAGCAGCGCTTTTACTCCCTCGGGAGCCGCGATGATATTCATCATTTTGATGCTTTTTACGCCGGCGCGCTTCAAGAGGTCAATGGCGGCGATCGCGCTGCCGCCGGTGGCGAGCATCGGATCGATAATTATCGCGTCGCGTTCCTCGATATCCGACGGAAATTTGCAGTAATAAGTCACGGGCTTGAGAGTGTCATGATCGCGGAAAAGACCGATATGCCCTACCTTGGCGGCCGGTATATGCTGTATTATTCCCTCTTCCATGCCCAAACCGGCGCGAAGAATCGGAATAACGGCAAGCTTTTTACCGGAAATGACCTTTGTTTTAGCGATCGCGATAGGCGTTTCAATCTCGACCTCGCGGAGCGGGAGATCTCTTGTCGCCTCATATGTAAGAAGCGAAGAAATTTCGGTGACGAGCTCTCTGAAATCCTTCGTGCTCGTGTTTTTATCTCTTAAAAGAGAAAGCTTGTGCTGTAAAAGCGGATGGTCGCATATGATAAGATTCGGGAAATTTACGTCCATTTTCTCTCGCGACGACAGCCTTTGCGCCGCCGCCTCTCCTAATTCGATTTACGATTATATATTATAACATAGCCCAGGCTATATTTCAAGTATTAATTTCCCGGAATTATTCGGATATATGGAAAGCGGTTTATATCAGTTTTCATAAAAAATGGCTTTGGTAAAATTAATAAAATAAAAGACGAGTTTTCTATAAAAGATAAAAAAGTAATTAAAATATTTGTCATATTTCATAATTAGATGCTTTTTCGTGGTAAATATAATGATTTTATTATCTTTTACTAATTTTTAATATTTTTGATTGACATATATATAATAATAATTTATAATATATATTGATCTTATTTCTGATGAATTTCAACTTTCTTAACAGGGTTATACTGGTTTTTCATAGTTGGCACGATGTCAAAATATTATAGTAAAACTTTATATAATAAATTGAGGTAAATATTATGAAAATTTTAAAGTGTTTATTATCAGGAATTTTTTTATTATTATTGGGAATAGCGTTTACAATTATTACAGGGGGAAGATC
Organism: Oscillospiraceae bacterium; assembly: GCA_034925865.1. Classification (NCBI taxonomy): domain Bacteria; kingdom Bacillati; phylum Bacillota; class Clostridia; order Eubacteriales; family Oscillospiraceae; species Oscillospiraceae bacterium. The sequence goes on from JAYFRN010000009.1 coordinate 12,595, forward strand.
ATGGGGTGGAGCCGCAGGCATTATTTTATCTATTTTAGGCTCACTTGTTTTTATCAGGGGATTGTTCTATAGGGACAATAAAAATGACGATAATAAAAGATGAATATTTCCCTGACGTTCTTGAAAACACCCGCGAATCGCTAAACGTAATGCTTGATATGACGAAATGATTTAATTATAGGGAACCTCTAAATATTCAATAATCTCTTGTTTTCTTTTATTATCTCTACTTTTCTCGTTTTTTTGAGAGTAGAACAATAGCAAAAACGAGTTCTTAGAGGTTACCTATACAATATAACAGGAGAAAACATGATGATTTCAAAATCAAAAAAGCTGCTCTTAATCGTTTCTGTTTTGATTATACTTATATCAGTTTTCTCCTGCTCCCCAAAATCGCCGGAGACGCTTCCTCCTGAAACAACACAAACATTATCCGCAGGAACAAATACAAAAGAAGCTGAGCCAATAGAAACAGCAAACCGAACAGAAACCACGGTATTACCCGCAACAACGGCGGAACAGACTGATGAAAAGCAGACAGGCATAAGCGAACAAGAAAAAGAAAAAACCCCATATGAAATAGAGCAAGAAGAAAGAGAAAAAGCGATAATAGCGCTGAACCGTCCAATGACTCATGGCGGAGTTTATAAATCCATTCTTGATGATTTTTTTAATGAGATGTTAGAATCATATACTTATATAGGTGTTCTACTTGACGATCACGATAAACAGATTAATGAATTTACAGAAGTATGTGAGAAAGAATTTGAAGGAATGACGCTTGATCAAATACTTGAAAGCCATTGTGCAACTTATACTGGCATTAGGTATTTTAATATTACAAAAGAAAATTTTTCAAAAGAATGGACCCCCCAATATCCAAGTGATTCACCATTATACCTTTCTCAGGAAATAGTTGACGCACTCTACAACGACAACTGGCTCGAAGCAAAGGAAGCGCTCGCGCTTCCGGAAACAATCTATTTCGACGGAACGATATACCGTTACAAAGACCTCAATAAAGAGCTTTTGACAGAACTTTTGAATAAAGGTCTCGACAAAGCAAAGGCGCATAAATATTTCGAGTACATGGAAAAGTTCCTCGCGATATATTTCCCTGACGTTCTTGAAAACACCCGCGAATCGTTAAATATAATGCTTGATATGACGAAATGATTTAATTTTACAATATAACAGGAGAAAACATGATGATTTCAAAATCAAAAAAGCTGCTTTTAATCGTTTCTGTTTTGATTATACTTATATCAGTTTTCTCCTGCTCCCCAAAATTGCCGGAGACACTTCCTACCGAAACAACACAAACATTATCTGCAGGAACAAATACAAAAGAAGCTGAGCCAATAGAAACAGCAGACCCAACAGAAACAACAGTATTGCCCATAACATCGACGGAACAGACTTGTGAAAAGCAAACAGGCATAGGCGAACCAGAGAAAGAAAAAAGCCCATATGAAATAGAGCAAGAAGAAAGAGAACAGTCAATAAAAGAGCTTAATCGTCCGTTTACTCCCGGTGAAATCAATCTTAATTTCTATTTTGATGAGATGCTATGTTCAAATACTTATATATGTATTTTTCTTAATAACCCTGATAATCAAATTGATGAATTTGAAGAGTTCTTTAAAAACGAATTGATAGGAATGACACTTGATCAAAAACGCGAAAGTCACTGTACAACATATACAGGTATTAGATATTTTAATATTCCCAAAGAAGAATTTCTAAAGGAATGGGGTCCGCAATTCCCAAAAAACACACAAAGCTACCTTCCTCAAGAAATTGTCGACGCACTCTACAACGATAACTGGCTCGAAGCAAAGGAAGCGCTCGCGCTTCCGGAAACAATCTATTTCGACGGAACGATATACCGTTACAAAGATCTCAATAAAGAGCTTTTGACAGAACTTTTGAATAAAGGTCTCGACAAAGTAAAAGCGCATAAATATTTCGAGTATATGGAAAAGTTCCTTGCGATATATTTCCCTGGTGTTCTCGAAAACACCCGCGAATCGTTAAATATAATGCTTGATATGACGAAATGATTTAATTTTACAATATAGCAGGAGAAAACATGATGATTTCAAAATCAAAAAAGTTGCTCTTAATCGTTTCTGTTTTGATTATACTTATATCAGTTTTCTCCTGTTCTCCAAAATTGCCGGAGACGCTTCCATCCGAAACAACACAAACATTATCCGCAGGAACAAATACAAAAGAAGCTGAGCCAATAGAAACAGCAGATCCGCCGAAAACCACGGTATTACCCGCAACATCGACGGAACAGACTTGTGAAAATCAGACAGACACAGGCGAACCAGAAAAAGAAAAAACTGAACAACAGATTGCGGAAGAAGAAAGAGAACAGGCAATAAAAGAGCTTAATCGTCCGTTTACTCCCGCTGGGATTTGTGATGCTCATTTGGATTATTATAATGATGAAATACTACAATCGTTGACATATATTGATTTCGTTGTTACCGACGAACAAAAAATAAATGAGTTTATGGAATACACCTACAATGTTAAGTGTAAAGGTATGACAATCGATCAAATATGTGAGAGCACATTAGCAACATACGAAGGTATATGGTATTTAAATATCCCTAAAGAAGATTTTTTAAGGCAATAGGGACCTCATCATCCCAAAAACACACAGAGATACCTTTCCCAAGAAATTGTCGACGCACTCTACAACAACAACTGGCTCGAAGCAAAGGAAGCGCTCGCGCTTCCGGAAACAATCTATTTCGATGGGACGATATACCGCTATAAAGACCTAAACAAAGAGCTTTTGACAGAGCTTTTGAATAAAGGTCTCGACAAAGTAAAAGCGCATAAATATTTCGAGTACATGGAAAAGTTCCTCGCGATATATTTTCCTGACGTTCTCGAAAACACCCGCGAATCGTTAAACGTAATGCTTGATATGACGAAATGATAAATTTCCTGTTTTTTTCTCCTTCACAGGAATATATTATCGACAAAATAACGCGCCAAAAGCGCGTTATTTTGTTTGCTATTTTACCGCTTATAAAACAAAGTATACTTTAATATCATCCGTTCCAGCCGTATTTAATCACAAAATAAATAACATATCCCCAATTCAATAATCCGTGAAAAATCGCCCAGCCTATCGAATGCCATTTTACATATGAAATCACCATAGCGAGCGCAACGCCGAAACCGATTCCCTGCTTTGCGGTATTGCCAACTGTCTGATTTGTGACATTGGTGATATTTGTTACCATATTCCGTTTTTCACCATATATTATTTCTTCAACAGACACATTAAATATCTGAGAAAGTTTGAATAAAGTATCGATATCCGGTTGTGTTTTTGAATTCTCCCAATTTGATACGGCTTGTCTGGTCACATTCATTTTTTCGGCAAGCTGATCTTGAGTCATGTTATTATCTTCTCTGAATTTTTTAATTATTCTTCCTATATTGTCCATATAACCGCCTCCTTGTTCTATATTATAACTCAAATCCCATTTATATCAAGCAACAATTTATTGCTGTCACTTAAACATGGAATTTTTATAAATGCCAAATTAAAAATCCGACTTGCAAATGCAAGTCGGATTTATTGGTGCCGGTAGTCGGGGTCGAACCGACACGGTATTGCTACCACTGGATTTTGAGTCCAGCACGTCTGCCAATTCCATCATACCGGCAAAGGAAAAGTATCGGCAGATGGTATTATAACATATCGGTGACCGAAATTCAACAGTTTTTTCAACATTGTTCCATAATAAATACAAATTCAATAATACATGTCGCCATTTTAAAAATTTAGCAGATAAACGCTATAATTCAATATACCCGCAAATATCAACCAAAGAAGATACGGCACCTGAAGCCATGCCGCCGGACGGCTAATCCTTGCGAACGCAAATATCATTGCGGCAACAAGCAGCGCGAGAATTACGAGCCATATAAACGAAACAAGATAAAACTGTCCCTTGAAAAATAATATCGGCCATACGAAATTAAAGGCAAGCTGTGTGAAATATAATATTGCCGCCGCCTTTTTCTCAGACACGTGGTTCTCTTTTATATAAACCAGATATGACGATATACCCATTAACCCAAAAAGAATCGTCCAGACAATCGGGAAAACAACCGGAGGCGGAGCAAATGCCGGAAGGTTCAGCGATTCATAGATTTGCCCTGCTCCGCGTGTAATAAATCCGGAAATTCCGCCTACAGCAAGCGGTATAACCATGGATATCAGAAATTGCTTAATTCCGGATGGATTTTTTTCTGTTGCTTTTTCTGTGTTTGTCATAACTCCGCGCACCTTCATATTATATTTTTATTATTTTATGCGGCAATTTCTATTTAAATTCCCTTTATTCCATAAATATATCAAAGGAATTATTAACTCAGCAATTAAATAATTACCGCTTAAAGAGAGAAAAGACTCTGGTATATGGGCTTTTCTCTCTTATAAAACAAGACTTATTTAATTGCCGAGTTAATAATCAAGCTTTCTCGATCTCCGCCTTGCTCCAATAATTTCTGATATAAACACTATTGCAGACTTTCAGCAGTATATTTCCGTTCTTTCAGGATATAAAAAAAGCTCTGTTATTAAAACGGCATTTACTTATTTAAATGCAGAGTTAATAAAAGAGCTTTTTAAGGTATGTACGGTGGTCAGGATACTCAGTATTTATTTGCTTTTGCTGCCAAGGCGGATCATTTCGTCTATACAGCGTCCGGCATCCGCAATAGTTTTCGGATCAAGGCTTATTTCCTCACCTTCGCCATTAAGCGCGTCAAATACGTCCACCAAAGTCGTAAGCTTCATATCAAGACATATCAGCTTTTTTGAAAGCGGGTAAAATTTCTTTCCCGGCGCGTCATATTGCAGATGCTCCGCCACAGCTAATTCTGTGCCGATGATAAATTCTTTTGCTTCGCTTTCCTTCGCGAAATCGATTATTCCCGCCGTTGAACCTACATAATCCGCTTTTGCGACAACCTCTGGCACGCATTCCGGATGCACCAAGACAAGCGCATTGGGATGGGCATTCTTTGCTGTGTCGACTTCTTCGGGAAGGACAGAAGCATGTATCGGGCATCCGCCGCTCAATAGTTTTATGTTCTTTTCCGGGCATTGCTTTGTGACATAGTCGCCTAAATTGCAGTCAGGGATGAAAAGAATGTTTTTATTTGATATATTTTTTACAATCTTTACAGCCGAGCTGCTTGTCACACAGACATCGCATACCGCCTTTAAAGCGGCGGTTGTGTTTATATACGCAACGACGGTATATCCCGGGTTACAGCGTTTAAATTCCTCTACTGTTTTTACATCAAATTGTTCCGCCATTGGACATGCGGCACCTGAATTGGCAAGAATCACACGCTTTTCGGGTGAGAGAATTTTAACGGTCTCAGCCATAAACCTCACGCCGCACATTACAACGGTTTTGTTTTGAACCTTGCTTGCCTTCACGCTGAGCTGATATGAATCGCCGGTGAAATCGGCAATTTCACATATCTCACGCGCTTGATATGTGTGTGCAAGAATACATATGTCTTTTTTTAATTTTAGTTCTTTTATTTTCCTCTGAAGTTCGCCGACATTTGCGGCAGGAGCTGAAGCAGTCGCCATTATTTGTTCCTTTCAAGAATGCTTGGTATGTTTTGGGAGCTTTTTATTGCTTTTATTTTGTTTCTTTTTACTGCGGTCATATCTTATTATGGCAATATACAGTCCGAACAGCACGGCCGATATACATATTATGATCAGAATTATCAAAAATATAATGTCCAGAGCGCTTTTTCCGTCATCGCGTTTTCCATACCAGCTGTTGATATTAAAACTCTTGTTAAAGCTTTCGATCATTTGATTGCCCGAAAAGCTGACAGTAACTTCGGAGCATTTCCAACCGTCTTCAGTTTCGTTGCTGAAATTTATTCTTGAAGGCTCTCCGATCTCAGGCGGTAGAATTATGTTGAAATTTTGTGTCTCTCCGCGGGCAAGCGGAGAATTATACAGCTTTGAAAGCTCATTTGTTATGTTTATTTTATCGCTTAGCTTTTTCTCTCCGGTAAATCTGTCCGTATATTCAAACTGCATCAAAACTTCCGAGGCGGTATCCGCACCCGGCTCGTCGGCAGTAGTCAAAGTGAAAGTGTAGGTATTTTTACCGAAAATCTTTATATTACACTGAACACTCGCCGTGCTTTTATTGGTGTCGGTAACCGTCACCGTGAACGGATACAGTCCGTTTAATAAGGCGACACCCGATATTTTACCTGTCACATGATCAAAATCGAACCCATTCGGTAGTTTCCCCGCTGTTACACTATACTCATATGGCTCCGCTCCTTTAGCAACGGAAAAGCCGGAATATTCAAAGCTTTCCCCTTCAATGCCATACGGAATTTCGGTATTATAAAGCTCTACTCCTATTATATTCCAGCGAGCGTAATAAACTTTATCGGCATTGATTTTAACGCTGCCATTAACGGCTGTGTCTCCTTCTCCGGAAGGTTTATCAAACCAGCCCAGAAATTCATATCCGCTCTTCACCGGTACCGGAAGAGTAATATTCTTCCCTTTTTCCAATGACGTCACCTGATCTTCAAGTCCTGCTATCCCGTATGAAAGCGTGACCGTAACCTGACCGATCATATCGTTGAGCTTTGCATCTCCGCGGATAATGCAGGAGCCTTGTATCAGACAGCCCGCACCCGCTCCGACATCCTTGGCAGGATTCTTTTCAAGCTCGGCTTTATTCGATATGTCGCTATCAGAAAACAAGATATCTGAGTATTGCGGATTGAAGGATATCGGTTCAACCAAAGCTTCATCCGGAATTTGTTTCTCAATGTCAGGTTCAATTTTAAATTCGCCGAATGCGTAATCTCCGTGAACATATGATTTTTGTGTCGTTACAGGCTGATCCGGCTCGGTTCCGATTTCCGCCGTTTGGTTTTCGTTTCCGGTCTGATTTCCAGTATCAACTTCGTTTCCGGAACCATTCTGATCATCGGTGTTTTCGACCTGAGCTTCGGTAACGGTGACAATGATCTGTTTATTGGATACACTTTTGACCACCGCGCTGTCCGAAACGTTTACTGATATTCCCGCGGCGTTTTTCCCGCCGCCGATACCGGCACCGTATTTGCCGCCAGCTGCTCTGACCTGAGCGCTGCCTGAGATGGTAAGCGAACCGGACACCACAAAGCTGTCGACCGAATTTTTGCTACCAAGCCCTATTCCGGCTCCGAGATTACCGCCCTGCGCGACGACATTGCTGTTATCTGTTATCGTAACCGTTGAAAATGACCCGCAATCGGCTCCCGTACCGATTCCCGCTCCGCCCTTTCCGCCGACAGCAACGCATGACGCGGATGAATTTATCAATATTGAGGTTATATTTCCGTTAGAACCGCTGCCTATTCCCGCGCCGTTTTTACCGCCGAGCGCTCTTACGACAGATGATCCGGTTATTTCAATACTGCCCTCTTTTACAGAGAAAGCGCTTCCAATCGCCGGGCAAAAGCTTCCGCCGTAAGCCTTGACATTTGCAAATCCGGATATTTTCAAGATATCGAATCTGCCGCCGATTCCGGCTCCGTATGAACCGCCGATTGAACAAACGACTGATTTATCACCGATTGTTATATTGTCTGCCGAACCGGATGTATATTTGGCACTTCCGATCCCGCTGGCATTTTCACCGCCGCCCGCTCTGACCGAAGCCGCGCCGGATATTCCGATATGCTTGACGCTGCCGTTGTATCCGCAGCCTATTCCGGCACCGCCGGCTCCGCCGTGAACGCGAACCGACGCCGAACCTGAGACCGCAATTTCTGATACGGATCCGGATTCACCTGTTCCGATTCCCGCTCCGTTTACGGCGCCCTGAGCTTCTACTTTCGCGTTATCGGTAATAAGGATTGTCCTTGACACCGTTCCGTTTTTACCGGAACCAATTCCGGCACCGTAAAGACCGCCGGCGGCATGCACAGACACATCCTTCGAAATAGTGACGCTGCGTGCGCCTCCATCCCGTCCGCCGCCTACTCCCGCGGCTCCTTCTCCGCCGTACGCCCATATATTGACATTATTTGTTACCGTGATATCTCCGGTATCGGTACCGACAGTATCGGCTCGCCATCCTCCGCCGATTCCGGCTGCATATTTACCTCCGGATGCGTCCAGATAGCCATCTCCGCGTATTGTAAGGGAAGCGAATTTCCCGACCTGCAGACCGGCCATATAATCACTTCCGGCAAGGCGGTTATTCCCGATCAAAGTTAAGACAACATCCTCGCCGAGATCCATACAAAAAGGGCTTTCCAGAAAATAAGAATTCTCTATTATAACGTTGTCAAGCGTGATGTTTGCTGACACATTTCCGCATATAAATATAGAATTGCGGGTCGTTTCACCGCCCTTGATTATTATTTCCGTATTGCGGCCGACTGACTGAGAAGTTTTTTTCTGAGTTATCAGCAGGTTGCCGGCATTGTAAGGATCCTGTTCTATTCTGATGCTGCCGCTGTTGATGATATATTCAACAGGAGCGGCATAAGCGCAAAAAGGATTCACCGCAATGACAAAAAGCAGCGCGGCGGCGATCAGTATTATTCCTATGTATTTTATGTTTGTGCGGGACATTGGGGTTTGATTCCTTCGGATTTATTTTTGGCGCGTATTATGTTTATTATCAATATATAAGCTTATCAGAAGCAACAATGATATCGCGGCGGTAAAATTTAAGTATATCAACGGCCTTTTTTATGGCGTTGAAATACAACAGCTGCTTCTGTCCGTTCGCGTCTTTATATATTATGAAGTAAAGACTCGGCGAAGACATTGAATCGGCCGCAATAATCTTCTTTTTAATATCAGGCGATTCAATCCTGTTTTTATATTGCTCCTCGACAGGTGCGCAAAATTCAACGTCCGCGAGCTTGAAGCCGCAAAGCTTCTTCCTCTGGCGGCGGCCGTATATTGCTTCCATTTCCATTTCGCCGGCCGCGATAACATACTCGTATTCAACGGAAACAAATCTCCAGAGATACCATCCGAGTATTATAAACAAAAGCGCGTAAACCGCGCCGATTGCCGGCATTTTTTCCAAAAGAAACGCAGACGAAACAATGAACACAACAACAAGCGCCAAAATAATCAGAATTTTTTGTGCCAATACTTTCCCGGTGTTTTTTCGAGGAACGAGATATTCAACATAATTTGCAGTATATCCTTCGTTGCTCTTCAAATTGTTTGTCATTATATATCTCTCCACTTTAATATTATTCTTTGACAGTATATCATATTTTCTGTCGATTTTCAACCTGTTTATTATAGCCTACATAAATTTAAGCCGGCAATCAATAACGACCGTCGGCTTTTCCTAATAATGTACTTGATATTATAATGCGTGCTCCGCTGACCAGAGACCTTTTTCTATTGCTTTTTCCCAATCCACATGAAGAGTACGGATTGTTCTTGAAAATCCGATACGTTCTTCTTTCTTTACGATGACGCCCATATCAATAAGCTCCATTAAGGCCGTTCTGACATTGTCTTCACATACATGATAACGGACGGCCACATATTTTACTGTCGATAAAAAGGTCGGGTATACGTTCTTTTGTCCCTGTTTGAATAAATAATCAAAGTTTTCGATCAGCATCTTATAGTAATTTACGCGTTCATCATCCTGATTCGGGAACTCAATACATTCGTCGGCGATTGATTTCAATTTACCGCTGACAGCGCCTTTTACGCCATATATAATTATCTTTTTTTTCTTTTTTATTTTCAAATACCTGACGACCGAGCTGAAATGTCCGTCGCCGGTAAATAATATGTAGGTATCCGCTTTGGGGTTTTCATCTGCTTCCTGATAGATACAGTCGAGCATTATGAAATCCGTGTAGTCCTTTTTATATGTCAGAGAAGGATTTTGTGTGTCTATAATATTATTTGTCACTTCTCTGATGCCATCCATTTCATTCCTGAGCAGCGGATTAGTAAAGTCGCCGAAGAAAAGCATCTTAATTACATTAAATCTCTTTGTAATTTCCTCGTATTGATTTCTGACCTGCGGCCGCATATTGTGCAGTCTGCTCAGGGAAATACACCAATGCTCGAAATCGACAAAGATGATTGCGGTTGGGAGGGACGCATTTTTTTTGCGGAACAGCTCGAAAAAGCTCATAAATCTTTACCTGACCTTCCCTGTGTTATCCTTTTCTTTTTTTGATTTTTTATAGCAGATTCCTTCTTTTTATATAATTTTATCTGAATTTTCTTTTACTGTTGGCTTTTTCTTTTATATTTAATAATATTTTGCTTAATATTTTCTGTTATATATTCTATAATATCATATTTTATGGAAAAAGTATAGAGTATATTGCAGAATTTTTTATACTTTCCGGAAACCTCTAATAGCTATAAATTAAATGAAAAATAGAGGTTGCTGTTTCGCGATTAATTTATAATGTCTGCTGAAGTTTTTGGAAATCGAAAAACCAGCCAAAACCTGCAGTATCCATTAATTACCATATGCACCTGAACAATCATTATTTTTATATTTACCTTACTGTCGTATGTGTTTTATGATTATTCAGCAAACATTAAATAATGTCTTGTTTCTTTGTTCCAATTTTAAACACGAAAAAGCGGGAAGCAAAATATAACTTCCCGCCTAGTAAGCTATTTCATTGTGAACTTATTCGCCCCAGACATCAATTAAATCATTATACGTTTTGTCCATGGCTGTCTGCGCTCCGCTCATGGCAGCATCAAGTTTAGAAGTGAATCCGCCGTTCGTACTTACGGCAGAGCCGATAACATTAACTAATGAACCCCAGCCGAAGGTATATCCGACATCATATATTTTTGAAGAAAAAATTATATCAAACATGTCTCTCGTGTCCAGATCGGGCGTGAGACGCGATTTTATATAGCTATCATAATATGCCGGAGTCAAATCCTTACGACCATAATAAGCAAGCTCCTCCATTATAATTCCGGTCATAGCCAAATCGGAATTGGTGGATGGCACACAGTACCCGGAGCAGGCATTCGTGAGAACAAGATGATAATACCTGTCCTGCGTCGCTTCGTATTTCGGTATCGGAAGAACGCCGCAAACATCAGTCATCTGAAGATACTGACGAAGATTATATATGTTTGCCGGACGGAACATTACTTTTCCGGCGACCATATTCGCATTGAGCGTGGTCCAGTCTCCGAAATTCTTTTCAACAACGCCGACAACGGAATTGTCATTGTATATATCCGCGATCTTCTTTACCACTTCCGCGGAACGTGAGTCATTTATAGTAATAACAGGTTTTCCGCTTTCATCAAGGCTCGCGAAGCGTTCGCCGCTTCCGTGGAACAGACAAAACGCGCTGCTGAAAGCATGGCCGAGGCCGTATTCATCGTTCTTGTCAAATTTTCCGTCGCTGTTCAGGTCGTGAGTGCCAAGCTTCGCAAGAGTGTACATTGTGTCAAGCGTCCAATTGTTGTCCTTAATATATTGATAAGGATTGATATCGTATTCGGCGGCAAAGGTTTTATTGAACGCGATACAAATATTAAGCTCTTCGTCAGATATCGAAATGTCGCCGGTGATTGTAAACAGCTTGCCTCCGATTGCAAGGTCTTTCTGTATCTGCTGATCCCAATATGTCTTTGTGAGGTCAAGATTCTCTACGTTGTGAAGCTCGACAAGCGCGTTCTTCTCAACAAGAGTATATACGGTATTCATCATCGGCGCGACCAGCTCGTAATCATCGGTGCCGGCGGATATGGAGGTCATTGCCAATGTGCTGACGTTGTCAGCAGTTGTGACTATCGGTTTTATTGTGATTCCGTATTTACCCTCAACGGCACCTTGTCTCATATGAGCCGCTTCGTAAATCATTTCGCCTTCCTGATCGTTATTATCATAGAAATCGATGTTGTCGATGTCCGTGCCACCCTTGTATATAAGTATGCGGAATTCCTTGCCTTTAAAGTCGACATCAGTGGGTACATTAGGCACTTCTTCAGCCTCAGAAGTTTTTTCAGTCGTTGCGGTCGGCTCTTTCGTGGAAGTTTTGTTCGCCCCTGTATCGTTTCCTTTTGTCTGCTCACAGGAAACGAGAAGAAACGATGCGATTATTATAGTAATTAATACGCGAAGTGTTTGCTTTTTCATCGATAATCTCCTTATTTAATTCTTATAAGGCATATTTTTAATCAATTGTAAACCATTGATTAAATTATCAGCACCGATAAGTGTATGTATTATGTCTACATTAAATTATATCATATAGATTTCACAAATTCAATATACTGCGACTCGAAATTTTTTGCGATGTTTTACCAATAATAAATATTCAATGTCATATTATTATGCTTTTCCGAATAAATGTTCTGTGAGTACAGGCCTTTTATTCGAGTTCACCCAAAAAACAAACCCGCGGCATATGCCGCGGGTTATTTTTATGCTGTTATATTATTTGCCGACTTTTTTAGCGGTGTTTCTGATTCCTGCGATGATATTGTCGCAGTCAGTCGTGGTCAGACGCGGATGCATCGGGGTGTTGAATTCTCTCTTATAGAAGAATTCATCAGCCTTCGGGCAGAGATGAGTTCCGTATCCCATATTCCGGAAGCTCGTGAAGTCATATGTCGGCTGATAGTGGAGAATTCCCTGAACTCCCTCTTCTTTGTAAAGAACTCTCAGGAAATCGTCACGTGAAGCGCCGAGTACTTTTTCTTCGATGCAAACTGTGTAAAGGTGATAAATGTGCTTGCAGTTCGGATCTTCGAAAACGGGGGTCACTCCCTTAATGCCGCGGAGTCCTTCGGTAATATAACGGCCAAGCTCGATTCTCTTTGCGTTGAGCATCGGAAGCTTTTCGAGCTGGCAGACGCCGACCGCGCCCTGGCATTCGGTCATTCTATAGTTGTTGCCGTGCTTGCCGTTGACGTCTCTGTTGTCAAAGTGTGACGGCAGCCAATAATCGGTCTGATTCTCCCAGTTGAAGTTGTTCATGCAGCGGAGCTTGTCGATCTTTTCATAAAACCAGTCGTTGTTGAAGGTGATCATGCCGCCTTCGCCGAGAGTTGTGATGTTTTTGAGAGAATGGAAGCTGAAGCAGCCGAAATCTCCGATGCTGCCGGCTTTTCTGCCCTTGTATTCGGCTCCGGGCGCGTGAGCGCAGTCCTCAAGAACATAAAGATGGAATCTTTTTGCGATATCCATGATCGGATCCATGTCGCACATTTGTCCGCCGTAGTGAACGACAAAGATTGCTTTTGTTCTGGTGGTTATCTTCTTTTCTATTTCAACGGGATCAATATTAAAAGTCATAGGATTAATATCGGCAAATACGGGGGTTGCGCCTTCTTTGATTATTGCAAGACTGGTTGCGACAAAGGTGTTCGGAGTGACGATGACTTCATCTCCGGGAACAAGACCCATTGCCTGTGCGGCAACATGCATAGCGGTCGTGCAGTTGGAAGTGGCAAGAGCATACTTTGTGCCGGTCATATCGGCAAAATTCTTCTGGAATTCGGCAACCTTCGGACCCATTGTAAGGGAATCCTGGTGCATAGCCTTCAGAACGGCCTTCTCTTCTTTTTCATCGTATATGCTTCCGAAGAAGGAATACGGAACTTTCAATACTACGCCGTCGTCAACGCTGTAGCTTGAGGTTATACCGCCTTCGGAATCGTTTCCTACGGCGAGATCTTTTTCTTTTTCGGTCATGGCAATAAATTTCCTTTCGAAAATAGTATTTTTCAACTGTTACATTATAACATATCGAAATAAAAAATGCAACGGTTTTGGCAAAAGAATTTTTATAATAATAAGACATTTTTTGTTCTTTTGCGAAACGTCTTATTGCTTCGGTGATTTGTCCTGTAATTGATATAAGCTTGTTTTAATGTGCAGTATTTAAGACATTTATTGCTATTAGCCTATTTGTTGTTATTATTAAAACAGCAATTAATTAATCGTTATTTCACAAGAGAAAAGCATTGATATATGCGCTTATCACCCGCATGAAAAAGCAATTAACTTAACTTGAGGCAGAGCAATGAACGGCTTAAAATTATTGCATAAGAGAAAAGCCTATATGTCAGAGCCTTTTCTATCTTTATACTGTAATTTTAATAAGTGATTAAGAATAAATCACGGTTCAAATGGTGAAAATATTTTAAGAACTTTTTTTCATTTTTTGAAAACACAGGATGATCCGGATATATTATCTATGCCAAATTTTTTAAAGCAAGTCAAAAGTATCAATACATATAATTCCGTTTAAAGGCACACATTATGTTTGCGCGAAAAACGCAAAAAACGAGCGGAGAAAAAAAATGCAAATAAAAACAATCGGGCGCTTAGCGGCAATCATATCAATCATTGCTTTGATATTTACAGCATTCACGGTTCCTTTTCAGGATACTGCTGTTGCTGCAGCGGCAGTAGGGGATGAAATAAAGCTAATTCCCGGCGGAGAAAGCTTCGGTATGAGGATAGACGCCGCAGGAGTTGTTGTAACAGGTATTTCGGAAATTGATTCGGGTGGAAATAAAATTTCGCCGGCGCAGAATGCCGGGATCAAAAAGGGCGATATAATCCTTATGATTAATAATAAGGAAACAAACTCTTACTATGATGTCGTAAACACCGTGGAAAAGAGCGGAAACGCCGATATAGTCCTGACAATCATGAGAAATGGCGAAAAAATCTCTATTAAGCTTCGGCCGGCGAAAAGCGATGCCGACGGAAAATATAAATGCGGAATCTGGATCCGCGACAGAGCTGCCGGAATAGGAACCATAACGTATATCGATCCCGCAACAGGCGAATTCGGCGGACTCGGGCATGGGATCTATGATACCGAATCCCGCGTTTTGATGCCCATGCGCAGCGGAGATGTATTCAATGTAATTCATTCCGAGACAATAAAGGGCGAAAAAGGAAAACCAGGCGAGCTTAGAGGAATATTCGGCACAAAAAATCTTGGAATATTAACAGCCAACACGGAATGCGGTGTATTTGGTATGCTCAACCAAGAAGGCCTTAATATAACAAGCTCGAATTTTATCGGAATAGCTTCGAAAGATGAGATAAAACCAGGTAAAGCGACAATTTACAGTACTCTTTCGGATGGCGTAAAAAGGGAATATGAAATAGAAATTGAAAAAATCGGTCCCGGAAACGGCGAAGCCAAAAACATGCTGATTCATGTAACCGATGAAAAGCTTCTCAACGAAACAGGCGGCATAATTCAGGGCATGAGCGGGAGCCCTATTATACAAAACGGCAAACTCATCGGCGCTGTGACACATGTGCTTGTAACCGATCCAACACGCGGTTACGGTATATTTATAGAAAATATGATCAAATGCCGTCCTAAAGTGGCGGCGTGAACAATATTGGAAATATTTGTAATTAATTTTACGGAATACTATTGATTTTTTTGGAAATTTATGTTAATATATCCTCACCGACATAAAAACTAATAATTTTAGATAGGGAGTATTAACCATGAGTCATGACGCAGTATTGAAAGTATTCATCGTAGATTCCGGGAGTGATTACAGATATGTATGCTCGGAAAACCTAAAAAAGCTCGGCTTCGATGTTGTAGGCGACACCGGAGACGGTCAGGAAGCGCTTGTTGCAATCAGAAGGCTTAAGCCTGACGCGGTCCTATTGGACATGTGGTTTCCGGGCTTCGACTGTGCCGGGCTCATACGCGAAGTTAAAAAAGTGATGAGCTCCGGCGCGCCGAAATTTATACTTGTCACAGGAATTACGAACAAGAAGCTGCTTGAAGAAGCATTTACGGCAGGTATTTCAAACTGTATGATCAAGCCTTTTGATTATCAGAGCCTTGCCGACAAAATCAGACAAACGGTTAATTCACGTAAAGGCGATATGATCGCGGGCGATCGCGTATCGGATTATGATCTTGAAGCTTCTGTCACAAGGATAATACATCAGGTCGGTATTCCCGCGCATATTAAAGGATATCAATATCTGAGATGCGCAATAATGATGGTCGTGCGTGACAGCCGTATAATAAACGAAGTAACAAAAACTCTTTATCCTTCCGTGGCGCGTGAGTTTGACACGACTTCTTCCAGGGTTGAACGAGCCATACGCCACGCGATTGAAGTCGCATGGGACAGAGGCGATGTTGATGTATTGAACTCGTTCTTCGGATATACAGTGCAAAACACCAAAGGCAAACCGACAAACAGCGAATTCATCGCAATGATTGCTGATAATTTAAGATTGAAAATGCGTGGCATGATTTCATAAATTTTCTTATTTTCGTAATAATCAACATTAATTCTAAATTTTTCGTATTTATTACGGCAAAGTCCTTTTTATAGTACATGATATGTGCTATACTTAAAGCATGAAATAAAACCGGACAGTATAAAGGAGACAAATAATATGATAGGAACAATACTTGCCGTCGCGTTTTTCGGCTTTGTAATAGAATTATGCCGTATTGAAAACGAGGAGCGGAATCCTGCCCCGCATCCTCGCCCTTCCAAAAGAAACGCGGGACAGATCAGAAATTCCCGTAATGCCGATGCGGAATTTCAAATCATGTATGCGAGATATCTTGATAAAAAGAGCCAGGGTCTAATAGAAAACAAATCATGTAATCAGCTTGTATATACCGGCGAAAGATACGGTGGAATGCAGAAATGCGCGAGCGTTGAGATGCGCGGCTTTCTTGAAAGAAAGCCTGGCAAAGAACTTTAATTTATAGATTCAGGCGTTGCGGTATATACCTCGGAAAGCCGGAAACATAAGTTTCCGGCTTATTTTTTTCTGAAAATGGTTTGATGTGCTTTTAGCTAAAAATCATAATAAACTTACTATTAATATTATGTTTACAATATTTCCATTGAAACATAAAATTTTGGCAGTAATATGGAATTGAGATCAAATGTCGAATATTTATAAAAGTTAAATACATTTTAATATAAATAGCAATATGTATATACAATTTTAAGCGTCTTTCTCACATCAGGAGGAGAACAATGAAACATTCAAAAGTTATTTCAGCATTTTTATTTATTCCCATAATTATTGTATCCGCTTTTTCGTGTGTAAACGCGCCTGAAAACACAACCGAAACCGCAATTAATACGCGAGAGACCATTTCGAAAACAATAGAGCCTTATACAAGTGTAACTACAGAACCGATTATAAGCACAAATGAAGAAAATTTTCCGGATGGCAGCGATGATATATCGTTTAGTCTTTTTGCTTTTTGCGGCGATGAATTGGAAATTTCAAAATCGATCAGCGACTTAACATCAAATATATTTGATATAAATAACATGGACGCCACACAATATTCATTCTTTACAAGAAAATATTATTCCTCGATAATAGGCCCTGTTTATGAATACACATCGAAGGTGAGAGAAACGGCAAGAGACAATTTAAAGAAGTTTTTATCGCTTATAGGAATTTACGCAGAAGACGCTGAAATCAACACAAATAATACAGTTTATCAAGAGGAATATATAAAAGACGGGCTGGAAGTAGGAAGCTCCATAAATTATGGAATAAGAATCTCAAACACCTCATTTGACGTCGACATAAATACTTCTCCGGAGGATATCTTAAAATTAATCAATAACGATATACGCATTAAATCTGCCTGTATCTATAACAATATAAAAAATCCTTTTGTTTATAAAACCGTGAGATATTATCAATCCGGAGAATTTATGGGCAAAATATGCGAAGTAACATTCAAAATCATTGATAAATCAAATTATATTAATGACGCGCAAAATAATGTTATTAAATATGTAGAAATAACATACAATCTGGAATTTACGGCTGAATCTAGATGTATTTTACGTATCGCAAATGAACCCGTTACAGAAATAAGCGTGAAGGAAGAGGACGCCGTCTCATACGATGAAGCGTTGGATTTCCTTCAAAAAGGTTATTATTATTTGGGAAAGGGTCTTTTCCCGTCGATAATAATACCCGTATCGTTATCTGAAGTGGAATTCTGTGAACTTACGTATACAAATATTTTTAATTATATATCACTACCGAATAATAAAATTACGCCTGCTTATTATATTCCTTGCTATAAATTTTACGTAAAAGGTGAAAAAGATCAAAATGTACCGGAGCTCACCGATTATTATATATGTTATATCCCCGCCATCAGGAATTACGCGGTTTTCCCGGACAAGTATTGATAAGCCTTCCCGTACTTATACTAATCTTTTTCCTGACTTACTTCTATCCCGATTTCCCTTTCGAGATTTACGGGGAAAAGACTTTTCAAAAATAATTTGCCCGTTCCCCTTGACAAATGATGAACGTCAGTATATAATTTTTACATATTGAAAAGCGATGATCGGGAGTAAGACGCAGCGCGTCTTAACGACAAAGAGAACGTTTACAGAGAATTGCCGGTTGCTGAGAGGCTTTAAGCAGAATCTCTGTCGGATACATCCCGGGAGTTGCATCGCAGAAACATCATACGCGGTTTTGATGCCGCGGGAAAGTATGCGATGCCGGGCGCGGCCGTTATTCCGCCGGGGTATAATACATTTTTTAGTGTTTCGTACCCGTCAAGGTTCTGCTTCGCGAGAAGCTTGAACAAACAGAGGTGGTACCGCGAATTTCGTCATGATTTTCGCCCTCGGGGTTTTCCCCGAGGGCTTTTTTATGTTCTGTTCGCTTTCGATCCGCTTTTCAAAATTCATTTTTGAGGTTATGCTATGTTCTGGAAAATCTTCATGCTCGCTGTATTTTTCTTGATCACCGTCATCGTCGGCTTTATGTTCCGTAAAAAAGCGAATGATGTCGGCTCATTCGTGCTCGGCGGACGAAATGTCGGCCCGTGGCTTACAGCTTTCGCATACGGTACGAGTTATTTTTCCGCCGTTGTTTTCGTCGGATACGCCGGCCAATTCGGATGGAATTACGGCATATCAGCAACGTGGATCGGAATCGGAAACGCGGTTTTCGGCAGTCTGCTCGCCTGGGTCGTCCTGGCGCGCCGCACTCGCATCATGACCAAGCATCTGGATGCCGCGACAATGCCTGACTTTTTTGAAAAAAGATACGACAGCCGCGCAATCAAGCTTATCTCCTCTCTGATCGTATTCATTTTTCTCATTCCTTACTCCGCTTCAGTATACAAAGGATTGTCAGGCTTGTTTTCTATGGCCTTCGGCATTGATGTAGTATACTGTATAATTATCATGGCCGTTTTTACCGCCATATACGTTATAATCGGCGGTTATTTTGCCACAGCCGTCAATGATCTCATACAGGGCTTTATCATGATCGTCGGAATCATCCTGGTAATTGTCGCCGTTCTCAACGGTAAGGGCGGTTTTACGAATGCAATAAATTCACTCTCGCAAATAGAAATCGAAGCCGCGCCGAACATGAAGGGTGCTCTTGTATCATTCTTCGGTCCCGATCCCATCGGACTTATATCCGTTGTAATAATGACAAGCTTCGGTGCCTGGGGGCTTCCTCAGATGGTTCATAAATTCTATACCATAAAAGACGAACGCTCCATTAAAAGCGGAACGATTATTTCAACCGTATTTGCGTTAATCATCGCCGGCGGCTCATACTTCATGGGCGGCTTCGGAAGACTATACTATTCTCCCGAAAACGGCAAGGTTCTTTATGATAATATCGTACCGACAATGCTGTCGAATCAGCTCTCCGATATACTCATCGGAGTAGTTCTGATGCTCGTGCTGTGCGCCTCCATGTCGACTCTTTCATCTCTTGTGATTACATCCAGCAGCACATTTGTCCTAGATTTTATCAAGGACAGCCTTAAAATAAACATTGACAAGAAAAAGCAGCTTTATTTTATCCGTTTGCTTTGCGCGGTTTTCATACTTATATCGGTAGTGCTTGCCCTTAATCCAAATTCTCTTATCACCGCGCTCATGTCTCTTTCCTGGGGCGCTCTCGCGGGAGCTTTTGTCGGTCCGTTCATGTACGGGTTGTTCTGGAAGCGTGTGACAAAAGCCGCCGTATGGGTGAGCTTCATCTGCGGAGTGGGATTCATGACGGCCAATCTATTTATCAGTTTCATGCCGATGACAATGGCGGCCACCATTGCGATTATTATTTCACTTATCATAGTGCCGGTTGCTTCTCTTCTCACGCGAAAGCCCGATTCGGGGAAGGTTGAGAGCATTTTCTCATGCTATAATGAAAAAGTAATCGCTCCCACGGTCGAGGTTTTACCGGACGAAGAATAATATAAAATTTAGGAGAACTTTTGGTAGGCCTCATTAAAGCTTTTCTATCTTTAAAAAATGCACCGGGGACTTTTACAGAAAAAGTCTCCGGTGTTCTTGTTTGATATTTATTAAAACAGCAATTAAATAATCCTTGTCTTATAAGAGAGAAAAGCCCATATACCAGAGCCTTTTCTCTCTTTTTAGCGGTAATTATTTTATTGCCGAGTTAATAATTAATGAGTTTTAGTGGCCTTAATCGGGATATTTTTCTTTTATCACATCGCTTATGAAACAGGGCTTGTATCCGTTTTCGCCGGCCCATGCGCAGGCCGTACGGATCTTCTTCTCATAATCCGGCTGATACGCACAGTAATACGGATAGAAATATTGCTCGTGTGTGACAAAATTCATCGTTCCCGCCTCCGTGGGACGCTCGTCACGCAGATAGTCGAGGCGCGGGCGTATCGCGTCGAGAGCGAAGGCATCGATAACCATCTTGTCCTTGGAGAAAATAATTCCTTCTTTATTGTCAACCCAGAAATCGCGGTCAAAGCAATGAAGAGTCTGTTCTTTATTAAGATAATATGAAACATACGGATCGCCGTTCGAATCAAATGTATAGTATCCGACAAGACAGTTTATACCGCATTCGCGTAGAGCTCTCGCGCCTTCTACCGTGGTTTCTCCATAGTGAAGCCCGTTTGCGCTCGTATTCATCGTTTCTTTTCCGGCGAAGCGGATAATCTGATCTGTCACAAGGTTATAATCGCGGATGAGCACGGAATAAGGTGAATAACGATAAATTCTCGACGGTTCGTTGGCATAAGCGTGGAACGTGAGCTTAAGCCAGCTGTTGTTGGCGATGAATTCCTCTTTGTACTTATCCGGCATCATCGTGAGGTCAAAGCCATTTTCGTCGGTATAGTATATATTCATATGTACATCGGTCCCGAAGTCGTTGTTCAGATTCTTGAACAGCCGGAAAAACGCGCAGTCGAAAATGGATTTATATTCATCCTTTTTTTCAGCGAGCTCACGAACCGACCAAATTATATCGTCAAGCGCAAGGCGGTATTTTTTATCCGCGCTTTTGAAGCGATAAATATATATTACTTCGTTTTCCGCACCGCATTTGGCGTCAAGCGCCGTGCGGTATCCGTTTATTGTAATGGGCACAGAATATTCGCACATGCCCTCGCTCCCGCGGCCTGAATCAATGGCTTTGTGTTCGTTGACTGTCAGCTCACAGCCTGCCGGCGCAAGAAGCCTTACATTTATCGCAACGCCGCCGTTTTCATCGGCTTTTCCGTCTGCGGGAGTGATTACGTCTCCGTCAATCGGGAATAGAAATCTGATTTTTGACATTATTCATACCTCATAAATAATAAAATTTATATTGACATACCGAATCAAATGTGATATATTATTGCTTGCGCGTTCCGAAATAAATACGCGATAAACATATAAATGCTGGTGTAGCACAGTGGTAGTGCAGCTGATTCGTAATCAGCAGGTCGTGAGTTCAATCCTCACCACCAGCTCCAGACGAAGTCCTCCTGAATCCGGAGGCTTTTTTTGTTTCGCTAAATGATCAAACTTGCTTTCAAGGCAAAACATGCTGGAATTCGCAACGGTTTCCGTATCGCCTATCGCATATCGAATATCGACTGAATGATTATATCAAATATACATAAAGAAAGCAAGCATTCACATGTCGATATAAATAATTTTCTGAAGCAAAAAAGGCGGATCACTAGATCCGCCTTTTATTATCATTGAATTTTATTGTCTGTAGAACAACGGTATATCCATCCAAACTCCGCCCTTCATAGCCGCTTCGTGCGCGATAAGTCCCGGAAGCGTCATATCGAGAGCCTTGACAACATCGATAGCGGGCTTTCTGTCATATAGAATATCATCGATAAATGTCGAGATAAGGTAATATTCGCATGTACCGTGACCGCCGGCTCTGAGTTGTTCTGAGGCATTCGGATCACTCGCGAGGCAGTTGTAGTCCACGCCGCCCTCATCGATACCCTCGAAATATCTGCGGGCACGAGTGGAAGTATAGCTGTCCGTTTCGATGAAGCCCTTGCTTCCATAGACGGCGTATCCGCAGAGCGCGGGCTGACGCGGAGAAACGCTGCTTCTTAATAGGCGGATAGTCGCGCCCTTTGAAGTTTCAAAAAGTGCGCATTGCATATCTATAGCTCCGGGGCCGACATTTTCTATTATATTTACGCCTGTTCCGGAGGCTGTGCCGCGGACGATATAATCGTCGAGCCAGAAAAGAATCGGACCCAGACTGTGTGAACAATAATGAAGCGGAGCGCGCTGTGTTCTCCAAAGGTTATTACCGGATTTGTCAATTACTCTGTCCCTGATTTCATGGACATATTCGCCCTCGGCATAATGAATATGACCGAGATATCCTTTGTTGATGAAATCCTTCCACTCAAGAACGAAATGCATGTAATTGCAATTTTCGGCAAGCATATATTTGGCTTTTGAACGCTTTACGGCGTTGTATATGTTTTCACAGCCCTTAACTGTGTTTGCGGCGGTGACCTCGCAGAGAACGTTTATGTTCATGTCGAGCGCTTTTATGACCTGCTCCTCATGATAAGGAATCGGAGTGCCGAGGATTACGAGATCAAGACCCGAATTGATGAATTCGTCATAATTTGTAAATAACTGCTTATCTGTAAGATTGAAATGCGGTGCGTTTTCGGCAAGCTTTTGCTCATCAAAATCGCAAAGAGCCGTTATTTCGGTTCTCGGGTTGTTTTCGATGACATAGCCGTATGCGGTGCCTCTGCCGATACCGACCATGCCGACGCGAAGCTTATCCATATTGTAATACCTCTTTTGAATATAAATAATTTTAATTTTCAGAAATTGCGAGCATATCGTCTCGGATGGCCTTTAAGACAATATTCTCTATGAGATAGAATAGCAATTTTCAACACGTTTGTCAACAGAAATAAAAAATAAATTTACTCTTTGCTTACCGACATGCCGTTTGATAATACTTTGATATCACACAGCCTTTTGCCTGCGCTCAGTTACGCCTTATTTTCACAGCCGGTATGTAAATCGGGAAGAATTTATGATATAATCATGTCATATTGACTATAATGTTTATGCGTAATTCGGTTAAGGAGCCCTTTCATGAAAATACTGTCCAAATTCAAACTGAACCTAAAGGAATTTGCCCTTTTAAATCTCGGTATTCTGCTGATATCGGCAGGAGTTTATTTTTTCAGCTTTCCGAACAAATTTGTCGACGGCGGAGTTTCGGGACTTGCGATAATTCTCGGCAACATTCAGAATGTCGTGTCTACGGCGACAATAATCGTTATTATAAACACTCTTTTGCTTATCGCCGCATTCATCATCCTGGGCAGGGATTTTGGTTTTAAAACAATATACGCCAGCTTCATGTACTCGGCAGTAACATGGGTGTTTGAAAAACTGGTTCCGCTCAAGGCTCCTCTGACGGGCGAGACATTTATGGAGCTGTTGTTTTCCATAGGGCTTCCCGCAATCGGATCGGCTATATTGTTTTACCTTAACGCATCAAGCGGCGGAACTGATATCATTGCCCTTATATTAAAAAAATACTCTTCCCTGAACACGGGAACAGCATTGCTCGCTTCAGACGCGCTGATCGCTTTTTCGTCTCTGTACTTTTTCGGAATACGCACAGGAATGTTTTCGGTGCTTGGGCTTTTCATGAAATCCTTCATAGTAAACAATGTTGTCGAAAGCTTGAATATGTGTAAATATTTTACAATTGTCACTGAAAAAGAAGAAGAAATTCGTAATTACATTATTCATGAACTTGAACGCGGCGCAACCTGCGTCGACGCGGTTGGAGCCTTTACGGGGTCAAAAAAGAAAATGATTATGACAGCCTGCAAACGATCAGAAGCTGTCATGCTTAAACGAATGATAAAAAAAGCCGATCCGGACGCGTTTATGTTCATCACCAACACGAGTGAAATAATCGGAAACGGATTTTTAGGTGTATGAGACAATGACGCTTTAATCTACGCAGAAATTATAACAAACGTCGACCATATGGCCGGCGTTTGTTTTCCATATGCTGCTTGTGTCGGTTATACGACTTATGCTATGTCATATTCGAAATCATATTTTAATTTTACCGCAATGCTTTGGATACTTGCAGTAATATTCACAGCTTTTGCGAATATAATTAAATATAAGTATTTTATTACGAAATATCCGCATTATGTGCGGCATCACAATACATATTTATACTTTATGCTGTCGTGAATGAGATCGCTTTGATATCCCAGATGGGCCGCGGCTCTTTGAAAAATAATTGTAACAAAATTCTGACGCCTGGAGAAATAATATGAAGAACAAAACAAAACGCTCTTTGACCGGTTCCGGCAATGTTTTTTTAAGCGCGATTTCATCGGCGTTCGCCGGATTCATCCTTGCGCTTTGCGTTATGCTGCCTGCCGCCGCCGTAATATCAAAATCCGAAAAGCCCGAAACCTTTTACAGTATAGCGGCTATAGCCTGTCTCGCCCTCGGTGCGGTATTCGCGGGCGCCCGCTTCACATCCAAAACCGGAAAAGCTCCCGGAGCCGCCATGCTTTGCGGAGCGGTGTTCGCATTGATTACCCTTGCTTTTTCCTTAAGCGCCGGAGCGGGGGGAAATTTAGATTTAATGAGCATCGTAAAGCTTGCAATATGTCTTGTCTTTTCTGCGATCGGCAGTTATATCAATACAAGGCTGTCCAAGGGACGCGGCATAAAGAGCATAAAGAAGACGATATCGAATCCATCCTTCCGCCGTGCATTCGCAAAATCAAAGAAATAACAGGCGGATAATTTTAAACACATGACAGGATAAAATACCAGAACCTTCGCCGTATGATTTGCCGGCGGAGGTTTTCGCCTGCAATCTTTTAATAATAAAACGCTTTCATTGTAAGAAAATATTCAAAATAAAGTGTTGATTTTGTATCCGGCGTATGTTATAATCACTTTGTTTAAAATTATGGCGAAAGGCGATTCATCATGAAAAACATTAAAACAATAAATACGAAGAAATCAATTACACAAATTAAAAAGTCCGGATGCGGCGAATGCCAGGCCTCCTGCCAATCCGCGTGCAAAACATCATGCACGGTTGCTAATCAGAAATGCGAAAGGGTCTCAAAGTAATATAATTCTTTGAGGCTCTGCTGTGCATACTTTTTAACGCGGAAGGGGGTAATGAGGAATTTTTCATTACCCTCTTTATTTTTAAATTTTTATTTGCGATGAGTATTATTAAAATTATTGTCTGAATTATAAGAGAAGCTCTATATCATAGCCTTTCTCTTAATAAAGCGGTATAATTTACGCATCAATAAACAGCAGTTTTTTATATGAGACTTTTTCTCACGAGAACTAATTGTCTAATTTACTCGCAAATAAGCACATATTATAATTATTAAGGACTATAAAATGCAATACGGTATGATTCATAAATTTGCTTCCGATGGTTATTATCTTGTCCTCGATGTAAATTCCAACACTCTACATTCGGTAACAAAACCGATTTACGATATACTTGATTTTATTGCCCCACCGTTTTCCGAAAATATTCCGGAATCTCTGTACGGAGAAAAAGCTCTTTCATATTTAGACGAAGAGACGCTTTCCGAGTGCTGGGCGGAAATTCGCGAACTGTATGACGCCGGGATGCTGTATTCTGCCTTGCCGGAGCTTGACAGCGCCGCAATGAACTTTGATTCTATGCCGATAAAGTCAATGTGCCTGCATATAGCGCATGACTGCAACATGAGATGCCGCTATTGCTTTGCTGAAACAGGCAGCTTTCACAGCGAACGCTCTATGATGAGCTATGAAACCGGAAAAGCGGCTCTTGATTTTTTATATAAAGCATCCGGTAAAATACGCAATCTCGAGGTCGATTTTTTTGGCGGTGAACCGCTCATGAACTTCGACGTTGTGAAAAGCCTCGTCACTTATGCCCGTGAGCGTGAGAAAACGCTTGACAAGCATATAAGATTCACGATAACCACGAACGGCTCGCTGCTTGACGATGAGTCGATCGCGTTTATAAATGAAAATACGGATAATGCAGTGCTTTCCTGTGACGGGCGACGTGAAATACACGACTTCATGCGCCCCGCAGAAGACGGAAGCGGCACATACGACACAATCATGCCAGCTTTTAAAAAGCTTGTCGCCGAACGCGGCGAAAAAAGCTATTACATACGCGGGACATACACACGTAAAAACCTCGATTTTTCGCGTGACGTGCTTGCTATGGCCGCCGAGGGCTTTGATCAGATCTCCGTTGAGCCGGTCGTACTTTCTCCGGAAAGCCCATATTCAATACGCGAGGAGGACCTTCCGCGGATACGCGCCGAATACGACGTGCTTGCCGCGGAATTGATACGACGCAAGCAGAAAAAGGAAGGGATGTTCAACTTCTTCCACTTTATGGTCGACCTTGACGAAGGCCCGTGTATATACAAACGCATAAAAGGCTGCGGAAGCGGGAGAGAATACATCTCGGTGACGCCGACGGGAGATATATATCCTTGTCACCAATTTGTCGGGAAAACCGAATTTATGATGGGAAATGTCTTTGAAGGAAGCATTGACCAGAAAATCAGAAAGCAATTCACACGTGCCGCCGTGCTGTCAATACCGAAATGCCGCGACTGCTGGGCCAAATTTTTCTGCGGCGGCGGGTGCGCGGCCAATAACTACAGCTTTAATTCCGATATTAATATTCCCTATTCGATCGGCTGTGAAACCGAAAGGAAACGGCTTGAATGCGCATTGATGCTCAAAGCCGCGGAAAACGGGGAACCGCTTGAAGCGGAGTCGCCCGAAGCGAAATCGTTCGAAGCGAAGAAAGCTCAGCATTAATAATCATGAAAAAGAATTCAATCAATCATATAATCGCATTAATACTGTGTCTGGCTTTGGTCTTTTCGTACCTTTGTTCATGTGATATCGGCAATAATATACGTGATAAATATGCCGGCGAAATGTGCAATCAGGGGAATAAATCCCTATTTTGTGATAATTACGGAGTGTTTTTTGCATCGACGCTTAAGCTGACAGGTGAAAACGCTCCGACAGCAACCATAATCAAAAGCAGCGACGGAAAGCTGTACGCCGCATATCCGCAATTTACCGCCGCGTCACTGACAGACACGGTCAAATCAGAGATTGACGGCTTTATATCCAAAGTAAAGCTTCCGGAAAACGATCAGAAAAAGCTTGATTATACCGCAGAGGTTTTTTCGAACTATATCAATTTCACGTTCGCTTTAACTTCATCCTCAGCAAAAGATGACCGCGTATTCATGTTTTGCCTTGATACAAGTTCCGGAACGATTCCTTCTCTCAAAGCTCTTTTCAAATACGAGAAATTCGCCGAAACACTGTATCCTTACATTAAAAGCCAGATATCCGGGAACAGTGCGTTTTCAGGTCTCTATGACAGTGAAAAGCTCGCTTCATTCTGCGAAACTAAATCCGAAATAAAGTATTTTCACCGCACTGCCGCCGGAGCCACCTTGTTTTTCGATGATTCTACATTTGCCGGCGAAGGCAAAACATTAAAGCTTTTCATATCAAACAGCGTTCTTGACACCGCAGGCAAACCCGGAGGAACAGATAATTACAACCCTGTTGTTGACAACAACGAAAAAGTGATTGCTCTTAGCTTTGACGACGGTCCCAATCCGCTTCAAACACCCAGACTTCTTGATATGATTGAGAGATACGGCATAAAAGTTACCTTTTTCCAAATAGGTGAACAGATAGGTTCAAAGGATGGCAAAGTATTTCCAGAATCAAAAAAGATTTTGGAACGTCAGATTTCACTTGGCTGTGAAATAGGTAATCACTCATATACTCACGCGAATTTTAACAATATCACGGATGCGGAAGCAAAAAAAGAGCTTGAGCTGACAAGCTCTTTGATTACCAGCGCATGCGGAGAATATCCGATTCTCTTTCGTCCGCCAGGAGGAAACATAAAAAACAAAAAGTCTCTCTGCACGGAGCTTGGATATTTCATTATCAACTGGGCCGTAGATACAGAAGACTGGAAGCTTAAAAAGCTTGCGACCGAAGAAGCCACGGCACAAATACTTCAGACCGTCAAATCAAACGCGAAATCCGGAAGAATAATACTCATGCACGACCTCTATAAAAACTCGGTAGACGCAGCGGAGCATGTGATAGAATACCTTCTTTCGGAGGGCTATCGCTTTGTAACAATAAGCGAACTATGCGATCTCAGAAACAAAACACCGGACGGTCAGGTAATATTTAACCGATCAAGTCTGGCATAAAATAATTCAGGAGTACCATCAGATGGAAATGATGTATAAACGTTTTTTGGAAACCGAAAAAACCGGCCCCAACGGAGAGCTGATCGATTTTAAATGGAAAAAGCTCGAAAGCTTTAATTTTGCTTATGACGTTGTGGATGTCATAGCAAAGGAAACACCGGATAAACGCGCCCTGCTGTGGGTAAATGACAAAGGCGAAAAACGCAATATAACGTTTTCGGAGCTTTCCGAAAAAAGTGATGCGCTTGCCGCGTTTCTTATGTCTAAGGGCATTAAAAAGGGCGATAAAATCATGCTCGTTATGAAGCGTCACTATGAATACTGGTATTCATACCTGGCTCTTCATAAAATAGGAGCGGTGGGCATACCGGCCACGAGTCAGCTTTTAGCAAAGGATTATATATATCGCTTTGAGCTCGCGGATGTTGCCGGAATTATCGCGACAGGCGACGGCCAGGTCGCCGAATATATCGACGAAGCGGAAAGCCATTATCATCCGATATTAAAAATATTGAACAAGACAAAGCGAACCGGCTGGTACAATTTTCAGTCAGCGATCGATTCCGCGCCAAAATTCATAAAACCTGCTCCGGACGAGCTTCCGAAGCCCGATGATACGATGCTTTTGTATTTCACCTCGGGTACCACCGGAATGCCGAAAATGGTAATGCACGATTTTATGTATCCGCTCGGTCTTACTCCGATGGCGCTTTACTGGCATAAGGTTGTTCCGGGCGGCCTTCATATCACGGTCGCCGAAACCGGCTGGGCAAAAGCGGCATGGGGAAAAATGTACGGCGCATGGATGGCCGACTGTGCGTTTTTCGTATATGACCATGACAGATTCCACGCTGCCGATCTATTGGATGTCATAACAAAATATAAAGTCACGACTTTTTGCGCTCCTCCCACGATTTATAGATTCATGATTCAGGAAGATCTCACAAAATACGATTTCTCGCATCTTACTCACGCGTCAATAGCGGGTGAAGCGCTGAATCCTGAGGTTTTCAATCGTTTTTATAAAGCCACAGGTCTTAAACCTATGGAAGGCTATGGCCAGACAGAGCTTGTGCTCGTTGCGTCCACGCTTTTCTACATGGAGCCTAAGCCCGGATCAATGGGTAAAGCAGTTCCGTATCTTCCGCTTGACATTGTTGACGACGACGGCAACACAGTCGACAACGGCGTCAACGGCGAAATAGTCTTGAGATGCACTCCTTCTGATAAACAATACGGAATATTCAAGGGTTATTATAAAGACGAAGAAATGACGAATTCCGTATGGCAAAACGGAATGTATCACACCGGCGATATCGCATGGCGCGATGAGGACGGTTATCTTTGGTTCGTCAGCCGCAAGGACGATGTCATAAAATCAAGCGGATACCGTATAGGTCCGTTTGAAGTTGAAAGCGTCCTTATGGAGCATCCCGCCGTTGTGGAATGCGCGGTCACCGGAGCTCCGGATCCGGTCAGAGGTCAGGTTGTGAAAGCGACTGTCGTTCTAGCCAAGGGATACGAACCCACGGAAGAATTGAAAAAGGATATTCAGAACTATGTCAAAACACACACCGCTCCATATAAATATCCCCGCATAGTTGACTTCGTAGACAGTCTTCCCAAAACTATCAGCAGCAAGATCCGCCGTGTAGAAATCCGTGAATCCGACAAAGCAAAATCATATTCAGACTGAAATTTCAATAAAATCAAAATATTGTCATAACTTTTGGAGGAAAAAATGAAAATATCCGTAACTACCTATAGCTTCGGTTCGCTTATAGCCGAAGATGCGCTCGGACTCAAGGGCATGATGGAAAAGATAAAGGAATTCGGCGGCGACGCAATCGAGTATTCAGTTTCAAACCGTCCATATGACGAATTTATTGAATACGGCAAAAAAGCTAAAGCGGCATCGGAAGAAGCCGGGATAGATACCGCCGCATTCTGCACCGGTGCCGACTTCATAAACGGAAGCAACGGCAGCCTTAAAGACGAAATAAAACGCGTTCAACAGCTGGTTGATGTGGCCGAAGCCTTCGGCGCAAGAGTTATGCGTCACGACACCGCTTACGGTTTTTCAGATAGCGTCAAATCAAAGAGAAGCTTTGACAGCGCGCTTCCCCGCATAATCGAGGGCTGCAGAGAGGTGACAAAATATGCCGAGCAAAAAGGCATAGTCACCTGCACCGAAAATCACGGATACTTTTCACAGGACGCCGACAGAGTGGAAAAAATCATCGACGGCGTCGGCGAAGACAATTTCGGCTCACTTGTAGACTTCGGAAATTTCCTCTGTGCTGACGGAGATCCTGTAAAATCAGTCGGTCTTCTCGCTCAATATGCACGTCATGCGCATGCAAAAGACTTTTATTACAAGCCGGGCTATCTCGACAACCCCGGCGAACAATGGTTTCAAAACCGCAACGGCAACTATTTGAAAGGTACAATCATCGGTCACGGCGTCGTCCCGATCCGCCAGTGCATAAATATTCTCCGTAAAAACGGATATGACGGATATGTCACAGTCGAATTCGAGGGCTACGAGGACAGACTCGACGCAATAAGAATAGGCATTTCCAACCTCAAGAGGTTTATGGCTGAATAACTCGTCACTTACGCTTAAGAGAAAAGGCTCTGATATAAGGGCCTTTCTCTTATAAAACAATATTATTAATCGCCTTTTAATAATAAATTGCCAACTTTAAAATCGCAGAATAGTCTGCGTACCTGAGTTACCCTTATACTATTCGGAACACCATTCCGAATAGTATTAATAAATTTTTATGCAGACTTCCCTATTCTGCCTTTAAGAATTATTTGAAAACTTTAATTTTCTCATTTGAACTTTTTTAAAAGCCCCGGGATTTTACGCGAAAATTCTCCAAACGGGGGTTTCGGGGAAAGCGCCCGGATTGTAATATTATTATTATTAAAACGGAGGCGGGTCATGTCCGGAAAAAAATCGCACGGAGCGCAGCTCACATATAAACAGACGTTTACACTTGTTATATGCTGTATTGTTGTTCTGGCTCTTTTGGGAACGGCCGCGGCCGCTCTGATAAAATATAAAAATGATAACGGCTTTTGGTTCTGGGAACGTTTTTCCGCACCGGAGAATACCGGCGGTCCTTCCGTAGAATACTACGAAGCGAATTATGATGAAAACATTTTTGAAGACAAGGACTATATGTCGCTTGTCAGAGACATATATTATACAACCGGCGGATATACCGAACTTCTTGACAAAGCCGGATGCGAAAGCAAAGGCAAAGACGCCGTATTTTTTCGCGAATTTTTTGACGCCATAATATCCGGAGACGCGGATACCTATAATACGTTTTTCATGAAGAACTATTTCGAAACTAATGAAAAAGATGACAGCTTCACAATGCAGCGCATATACGATATTTCTGTCACCGTTCGTGAAGACACCGAAACAGAGCTGAATGGCGCCAAAATAAAATGCAGCAATTATATCGTTTCGTATAAAATCATGAAGAATAACGGAACTTTCAGGCTAGGTATTCCCAGCGATACCGTAAAGCCACAGCTTTATAGATTAATTGAAGAAAACGGCAAGCTGAAAATTCACAGCATATTAGAAATTAAAACAATTTATGAATAGGGATAAAAAATGAAATATCTCGTAATGCTTGGCGACGGCATGGCGGATTTGCCTGTTCCGTCGCTCGGCGGCAAGACACCGCTGGAAACAGCTATAAAACCTGTTATGGATTATTTGGCCGCACACGGCCGAGGCGGCCTAGTTAAAACTGTTCCCGACGGAATGGTTCCGGAAAGCGACACCGCAAATCTTGCCGTTCTCGGATACGATCCGCTTATATACTCGAAGGGACGTTCTCCCCTTGAAGCGATGAGCATAGGTCTTTCCATGGCTCCAGATGATGTCGCTTTCAGATGCAACCTCGTCACAATATCAGATGACGAACCGTATGAATCAAAGATCATGCTCGATCACAGCGCCGGCGAAATCACAACAGAGGAAGCTGACGAGCTGATACGCTCGCTTGACGAATATTTTGGAAACGATGTAAGGCATTTATATACCGGCGTCAGTTACCGCCATTGCATGATATGGAAAAATCCTCCCGGATCCGATAAATCCGAACGCATATATGATTTTTCGCGCCCGCATGATATTCTTGGCAAGCCCATAGGCGAATATATTCCGAAGGGATCGATTGGCGGCGAATACGGCATGATGTATCCAGAAAGCTATAAACTGCTGATAAATCATCCGGTAAACAAGAAGCGGATTGGACGCGGTCTTCGTCCGGCAAACTCCATATGGTTATGGAGTCCCGGGAAAAAGCCCGCTCTTCCGAGCTTTAAAGCGCGTTTTGGCCTTGACGGAACGGTTATTTCAGCCGTGGATCTTATAAAGGGGATTGCAATATGCGCCGAGCTTAAGGCACCGAGCATACCCGGAGCAACGGGAACGGTCAACACCAACTACGAAGGGAAAGCACACGCGGCTATACACGCGTTCAATTCCGGAGACAGCTTTGTTTATATTCATGTTGAGGGTCCGGACGAATGCGGCCACCGTGCCGAAATCGAGAACAAAGTCAAAGCTATCGAGCTGATAGATTCTAAAATTTTATCTCCGGTTAAGAATTATCTTGACAGTATGGGCGAGAGATACCGCATACTTCTGCTTCCGGATCACCCGACACCTCTCTGCCTTCGCACGCACACGCGTGAACCCGTCCCGTTTGTCATATATGACAGCGACGATATAAACGCTTCCGGAATTTCATCTTTTACGGAAAACTCCATGAAGTCAGGTGAATTCGTGCCTGAGGGGCAAAAGCTTATAAATATGTTAATCGGTTGAAAACCGATGCGGTTGAAAACCGATGCGGTTTATTTATAAGTGTTTGAACAAATTGCAAATTTTACTGTTTTTTGAAAATTGTAATTGATTATTTTATAGCTTTATGCTATACTTACGCTGTTATGGTATGGATCGAAGCAGTCCTCTGCCGGTCTCAGCATGAATGCTTCATGTCCTTTCCGAAATTTATATATTCTGAAAGGAGAAGCCTTATAATGGATCTTTTAAAGGCTTTGACAAAAGAGCAGCTCAAAGAGAGCGTTCCCGTATTTGAAATCGGAGACACCGTCCGCGTTCACAACAAAATCAAGGAAGGCGCCAAAGAAAGAATTCAAATGTTTGAAGGCACCGTGATTGCGAAGAGAAACGGCGGCATTTCTGAAACCTTCACCGTCAGACGAGTAACTTACGGAGTCGGCGTTGAAAAAACATTCCCGCTTCATTCCCCGAATGTCGCGAATGTCGAGGTAATTCGCCACGGTAAAACCCGCAGGGCAAAGCTCTATTATCTGCGTGACCGCGTCGGCAAGTCCGCCAAGGTTAAAGAGCTTATATAACAGAGCTTATATAAGCGCCAATAGCGAAAACGCTATCATTACCGAAAGGGGCTTTGTCAAAAAAGTCCCTTTCGGTTATTTTTCGGAGATAATTTATGACACAATCCACGTTCATGAAGCCTATTAACAACAAAAAATTCAATCCTGTCGCAGATTTTTACGACTGGATCGAAACATTTTTATATGCGCTTGCTCTCGTTGTCCTGATGTTCACATTTCTTTTCAGATTTGTGACCGTTGACGGCGAATCCATGACGCATACCCTTAAAGATAAGGATTATCTTATTATATCCGATCTCGATTATAAACCAAAAACAGGAGACATCATCGTATTTGACGCAATGAAATACAACGGAGGCGTAAAGCCTCTTATTAAACGCGTCATCGCCACCGAAGGTCAGACAGTCGACATTGATTTTGACACATGGCAGGTATATGTAGACGGCGTTCTGCTGGACGAGCCATATGTCAGACGGGAAACCACCGGAAGAATGGAAGACGGAGATCGCGCCGATATGTATCCGATCACAGTTGATAAAAACTGTGTCTTCGTTATGGGAGACAATCGCAATGGATCCCGCGACAGCCGAATGTCTAATGTGGATCAAATCGACACACGTTATATTCTCGGAAGAGTTCTTGTCAGGTTTTTCCCATTTGAAGCCGCCGGAAAGGTAAACTGAGAATGCCATCAAATCAAATTCAATGGTTTCCCGGTCACATGGCAAAAACACGGAGGCTCATTTTAGAAAATTTGTCATCCGTAGACATAATTCTTGAAATTCTTGACGCCAGAATACCGTATTCTAGCAAAAACCCCGAAATCGACCGCATGATCGACATAAAACCGCATATCATTATTCTAAACAAATCATCGCTTGCCGACAGCCACGCAACCTCCGTTTGGATATCATATTACCGCAAAGCTCTGCAAAATGAAATCTCTGTAATAGCGGCAGACTGTATTACAGGCGAGGGCTTTTCATCGATAGCATCCGAAATCAGGCGGGTTTTATCAGATAAAATCGAACATTTAAAGCAAAAAGGTGTCGAGCGACCATTGCGCGCTATGGTCGTCGGAATTCCCAATGTCGGGAAATCAACCATCATCAATAAAATGACCGGAGCCAAAAAGGCCGCAGCTGAAAACCGTCCCGGTGTCACACTGACAAAGCAATGGGTAAGGACAAAGGATGGCTTTGATCTTCTGGATATGCCAGGCGTACTCTGGCCGAAATTCGAAGACAAAACGGTTGGCGAAAATCTCGCCGCAACAGGCGCGATAAAGGACACTCTGATTTTTTCAGATGAAATTGCGCTCACACTGATCGGAAAGCTTAAAAAAGCATACCCAGAGCTTCTCAATAAGAGATACAAGATTACTGACGAAGAATTTGCCGGATCAGAAGATAATTACACGTTGTTTTGCTTGATAGCAAAAAAGCGCGGGCTATTGATCTCAGGCGGAGAGCCTGATACGGATCGCTGCGCCGCAATGCTTCTTGATGAATTCCGATCCGGAAAGATCGGGCGGATTACGCTCGAGTTTCCATAAGTCTCAAACCAAGCAGATTCCTGACGAAACAATTTAATATAACGTGTTATTACATGCTGGCAATGTCAGTTTTGCCTGGTTCCGATCCGAATCATGACGCCAAATTCTTTTACGGAGGTCAATATGGATTGGTTTTTTCAGAACAGCATCGTTCCCGAAGGCTATTCTGTCGTCTGCGGACTTGACGAGGCCGGACGCGGCCCCCTCGCGGGACCGGTTTATGCCGCGGCGGTTATCCTTCCGCAGAATCTGACGATACCCGGTCTTGATGATTCAAAACGTTTATCTGAAAAAAAGCGTGACGAGCTTTTCGAAGTGATAAAGGCTTACGCCATTGATTGGGCAGTCGCTCATGCAGAGCCCTATGAAATCGACATGATGAACATCCTGAATGCGAGCATGCTTGCCATGAAGCGCGCTACATCGCTTTTGCGTGTCAGGCCGCAGCTTTTGCTTGTCGACGGAAATATCGCACGGGGCTTTGACATTCCGGCTAT
Organism: Oscillospiraceae bacterium; assembly: GCA_034925865.1. Taxonomy (NCBI): domain Bacteria; kingdom Bacillati; phylum Bacillota; class Clostridia; order Eubacteriales; family Oscillospiraceae; species Oscillospiraceae bacterium. The sequence goes on from JAYFRN010000009.1 coordinate 48,718, forward strand.
TCCGGTAGTAAAAGGTGACGGCAAGCTTCCGAGTGTTGCGGCCGCTTCTATTCTTGCCAAGGTGTTACGTGACCGATTTTGCGAGGAGCTTGACAAACAGTATCCAGAATATCATTTTGCGCAGCATAAGGGATATCCGACAAAAGAACACCGCGAGCTTATAAAAAAGTTTGGGCCCTGTCCGGCTCACCGCATGACTTTTCTCAGAAATATAATAGGCGAAGAATCCGACCAGCTCCTTTTATCATGAATATTTGATATTGCTATTAATATGAATAAATCAAAAAAAGCCTTCGGCAGCGAAGGAGAAGCGCTGGTTCGTTCGTACCTGATAAAAAATGGATATGAGCATATAGCTTCTAATTATACTGTAAAAGGCGGCGAAATTGACCTTATAATGATGAAGGACGGCGTCATCTCTTTTATAGAGGTAAAAACCCGCACACTTGAAAGCGCGATGAAATTCGGGCGTGGCGCATCCGCCGTAAACGAGAACAAACGCCGCCGCATTGCTTATTGCGCCGGGCGTTACATATTCGAAAATCCGTCGTTATGTGAAAACGTTCAATTCAGATTTGACATTGCAGAGCTTTACCGCGACAAAAGCGGAAAGCTTTTTTTCAGGCATTTTGAAAACGCGTTTTTTGCGCAGCCGGATAACTCAAAATTGATATAGCCTTCCATACGCATTTTATGCAATCCAATTATGAGTTCTGTATTAAAACCGAGCAGAATTCACCAATAATTTGTTTTTTGACAATCTGATTCAGCCATCATTATGTATTAAAGCTACTATATGTTTAATTTAAATTTTGATTCCCCAAAAATCACAAAGAGGATTTGTAAATGAAGTATATAAGCACACGCGGAGGATGCGACGGCGTATCGAGCGCATATGCAATCAAGAAAGGGCTTTGCGCAGACGGCGGTCTGTATATGCCGGAAGCTATTCCTCAGCTGACCGCTCAGGAATTGAAGGAGCTATGCGGTAAAGATTATGCCGGACGCGCCGAGGCCATACTCAACAAGTACCTTGACGATTTCGGCCCGGAGCTGATTCATTCCCTTTGTCAAAAAGCATATTCACCCGAACGTTTCGGAAATAATCCCGTACCTGTGATACCGGTAGGCGACAGACTTTCGGTAATGGAATTATGGCACGGCCCAACCTGCGCGTTCAAGGATATGGCCCTGCAGATGACACCGCTTCTTTTATCCAACGCGCTCGCCATTACGGGAGAAAAGCGCACGGCCTGCGTTCTCGTTGCTACTTCCGGCGACACGGGAAAGGCCGCACTGGAAGGTTATCGGGATGTTCCGCAGACCAAGATCATAGTTTTTTACCCCAAAAATGGCGTAAGCTGTATGCAAAAGCTTCAAATGGACACACAGGAAGGAAACAATGTCGCCGTATATTCGATAAACGGAAATTTTGATGATGCCCAAAGCGCCGTTAAAAGTATCTTTTCAGACGCAGAGCTTAATAAAGCAATTGAAAATACCGCTTTCCTTTCAAGCGCCAATTCAATAAACTGGGGTCGTCTCGTTCCTCAAATAGCTTATTATGTATCTTCATATTGCGATCTTGTTTCATCCGGGAAAATTTCTATGGGCGAAAACGTAAACTTCGCCGTTCCGACGGGAAATTTCGGCAATATATTCGCCGGATATCTCGCCAAGCGCATGGGGCTTCCCATACGTTGCCTCATCTGCGCGTCAAACACAAATAACATTCTCTCCGATTTTTTAAAAACCGGCATATACAACCGCGAAAGGCGATTCTATCAGACAATGAGCCCTTCGATGGATATATTGATTTCCAGCAATCTCGAGCGACTTCTTTATCTGCTTGCCGGCTGCGAAGAAACGAAGAATTATATGACACTTCTTAGCACTCAGAAAAAATACAGCGTTTTATCCTGTGTAAAAGCAAAGCTTGACAAGACGTTTTTCGGCGGATGGTGCGATGAATCAATGACCGCTCAAACCATTAAAACAACTTTTTCTGAGTATAAATATTTATGCGATCCTCACACGGCGGTTGCTATGAAGACCGCAAGAGAATATATGCGTCAAAGCGGAGATTCATCATATATGGTGGTCGCCTCCACCGCGAGCGCTTATAAGTTCCCCGCAAGCGTATATTCGTCTCTTACAAATAAATCGGTATCCGACGAATTCGAAGCAGTCAAGCTGCTATCTGAATTTACGGATACCGAAATACCGAAGCCGATTGCTTCGCTGATATCTAAGTCTATACGCTTTAATGAAACTCTGTCAAAAGAGTCTATGAGCGCCGCCGTGCTTAATCTGCTCGGTTAAGCTGACAGCTCCCGACATCATCGCGTATCAGACGCGTTATGGCTTTGTGCTTTTCGGCTTGAAAGTCGAACAGACCGTCTCCGTACTGCACTGAGCACTGTACGGACCTACATTTATTTTTTCCGCCGTACAATAACAGCCGTCCTCATTATATGAACAGTTATTCACATCGCAGCTTATACCTTTGATATGCCTTGAAATATCATTTCTTGATTCCGTGTCATTTTTTGAATTTCTCATTGAATTCATCGTTTATCTAATACTCCTTTGTTTTTTAATTTGCACAGCGTTATTATTTCACTCATACAGGTTACTTATTCATGATATCGCGAGGTAAAAATGTCGCTTTTTGTTTTATCAGATCCTCATCTTTCGCTGTCCGGCGAAAAACCGATGGATGTTTTCGGCGGTATGTGGAGTAATTATACAGAAAAGCTAAGTGAAAACTGGAATCGCACTGTTTCCGCCAGTGACACCGTTATAATACCGGGTGACATTTCATGGGCAATGACCGCTTCCGAAGCGCTTGAGGATTTTAAGTATATTGATTTTCTTCCCGGAAAAAAAATTTTAATGCGCGGAAACCACGATTATTGGTGGGCGACATTGTCAAAGCTGAATAATTTCTGTTCGGAAAACGGCTTTGAGAGCATTTCATTTTTACATAACAACGCCATGCGAATTGAGAATTTTATCATTTGCGGTACACGCGGCTGGATTTGGGAAGATAAAATGAGTGATGACGACACAGCAATTCTGCGCCGGGAAACTTTAAGGTTTCAAATATCGCTTTCCGAAGCAAAAAAGCTTTTCTCATCCGCATCTTCGGAAAATACCGGTTCACATATTGAAAAAATTGCTTTTTTCCATTATCCTGTTGTAACCGGTGCCGAAAAACGTAATCCTCTTGTCGATCAAATCAAGGAAGCCGGGATAACCCGGGTATACTGCGGTCACCTTCACGGTCCTTCTTTCACGAATGCCGGCCTTAATCCGTATCTGTCGTGTGAAGGCATTTCATTCTATCTCTGCTCCGCGGATTATCTCCGATTCGAGCCTTTATTAATAAAACCGGCTTATAATAAAAATCTCTTAATATGAAAAATAAGCAAAATTTCGACATTTAATATTGACTTATTCAGCATAAATATATATAATGTATATTGTTGCAATTTTACTGTCAATCGAAAGGATTATTTAAATGAAAAACGCCGCCGGCAAAAAAGCCGTGAACAAATCGGCCATTACGATTAACGTTATAAGCATTCTTCTCTGTGTCTTTATTATTTCCGTCGTTGTAACTGCAATTCTGAACAGATCCGATATATTCTCGACAGACGAATTCAAAGATATCATGAAAAGTTATCTCGGCAAGGTTCCTGCCGCGATAACCGAAACCGATCTGGACACTGTCAAGGCGGTTGTCATTTCAGATACAAAGCTCTACCTTGGCGGAGAAGATTTTATTAACGCCATAAAAAAGAACGATTCGCTCGCCGACGGCGAAGAAGAAGTCTCTATTTCAGACCTTTACAAGGAATATGACCTTAAAGCACCGATTGATAATTTTAACGACATTAAGCTTTTTAAGCATCTTGAATATCTCAGCATTTCTGATGTCGCGTGCTTCAACGGATTCTCCGATATTGAATCTTTTAAGGAGCTTTATTTCCTTGGAATTTCCGATTACACGGTTTCCTCTCTTGAACCTCTTAAGGATTATCCCGCGCTTCGTTCGCTTTCACTCAACAAGATCGGCAATTCCGACCTTTCAGTAATCGGTTCTTTGACCGACCTTATTTCCCTTTCCTTCACAAGCAACGAAGCCGAAGATATTTCCGGTATTTCCGGTTTGAAAAATCTCCGCACGCTTTATATTAACGATAATAAGGTCACCGATATTTCAACAGTTTCTAAATTCTCCTCTCTTGAAAATTTTGATTTTGACTCCAACAGCGTTTCGGACATATCATCTCTTTCAAGTCTCGACAAGCTTGTTTATGTTTCATGCAAAAAAAACAAGATAACAGATATATCCGCTCTTTCCGGTAAGAAGAAGCTTAAAAATCTCGATGCCTCTGAAAATGAAATTTCAGATATTTCCGTACTTAAGGATTCGACCGCTATGCAGGTTCTGTCACTTGCAGACAATAAAATTTCAGATCTCACCGCCGTCGGAAAAATGACAGAGCTGCTGCAGCTATTAATTGGCAACAACCTTGTTGAAAATATCACGCCTCTCAAGACCTGCACAAAGCTTTATTATCTGACCATAGAAAAGAATAAGGTTACGGATTGGACAGCCCTCGATGCCTTCGGCGATAAAATATATGTAACCGGCAAGGATGATCAGCTCACCGACGAGAAGCCTTCAACTACGGAAGAGCCTTCGACAACTGGAGAGCCTTCCACAACAGATGAAACTCCCGTAACGACGGAAGAACCCTCGACCACGGATTGATCTACACTATAATTAACAATAACCGCAGGCAACGCCTGCGGTTATTGTTAATTTGGCAATTATATGTTCACCGCTTAAAGAGAAAGAGCTCTGGTATATTGGCTTTTCTCTTAAGTAACAATTATTAACGCCCGAACTGGCTCTGACCAATCCGGGTTGATTCCTCGTATTTTTTTAATTTCTTTTATTCTTTTTCGCGTCTATATAGCTCTGTAAAATGAGCTGAGCCGAAAGCGTGTCGATGACGCGCTTTCTTTTTCTGCCCGAAATACCCGTTTCATTTAAAAGCTTATGAGCGTGCATAGTCGAAAATCTCTCATCGACGAGCTCTGTTTTGACCGGACATCTTTCATTTACCATTTTTGCAAATGCACGCGATTTTTCGGCTTTTTCTCCCTGAATCCCGTCCGTTCTGATTGGGAGCCCGATCAGTATCAGCTCTGCTCCTGTATTAGCCGCCTCCAATACTGTTTTATCGGCGGCATCGCGCATTCCGGTTACATCAATCGTCTTTAAACCGAACGCAATGGTTTCATCCCTGTCACATGAAGCGAAGCCCACATGAACCTCGCCCAGATCAACACATAATATCTTCATAATCAGTTTTTAAGGCTCTGCAGCGGCGCGGGTACTCTTCCCCCTCTGCCTATAAATACCTCAGGTGAAGCGGTGTTGACCTTCATAACCGGCGCGATGCCTAAAAGCCCGCCGAATTCCACCATATCTCCTACAGATTTTCCGTATGCTGGGATAAGCCGCACTGCGGTTGTTTTAGTGTTTACAACACCGATGGATATCTCATCGGCGATTATGCCGGAAATGACTGCTTCCGGTGTATCTCCCGGAATTGCGATCATATCAAGTCCGACCGAACAGACTGCCGTCATTGCCTCGAGCTTTTCGATCGTAAGGCAACCGCTTTTTGCAGCGGTTATCATTCCCGCGTCTTCACTCACCGGAATAAAAGCTCCCGAAAGCCCTCCGACGTGGGACGAAGCCATAACGCCGCCTTTTTTCACCGCGTCATTCAACAGCGCGAGACATGCTGTCGTGCCGCAGGCACCGCATGTTTCAAGCCCCATGGCTTCAAGCACATGAGCGACGGAATCTCCTATCGCCGGAGTCGGCGCGAGAGAAAGATCAACGATGCCAAACGGTACACCCAGTCTTTTTGATGCCTCGCATGCGACAAGCTGACCGACTCTTGTAATTTTAAAAGCGGTCTTTTTGATCACATCCGCGATTTCGGTTATATTACAGGCGCCGGCCTTTTTTATTGCGCTGCTTACGACTCCCGGCCCGGAAACGCCGACGTTTATAACTGTGTCAGGTTCTCCGATGCCGTGAAAAGCTCCGGCCATGAATGGATTATCATCCGGAACATTCGCGAAAACCACAAGCTTTGCGCAGGCTATCGAGCCTTTTTCGCGTGAAACATAAGCCGCTTTTTTGATTATGCCGCCCATTTGAGCGACAGCATCCATGTTTATGCCCGCCTTTGTCGTGGCGACATTCACGCTGGAACACACATAATCTGTCTCGGTAAGCGCATACGGTATAGATTCGATCATTTCGCGCTCTCCAAGCAAATATCCCTTTTGAACAAGCGCGGAATATCCTCCGATGAAATTCACTCCCAATGTTTTTGCGGCTTTGTCAAGCGTCATGGCAATTTTAATATAATCGTCTGAGGAAACATTTCCGCCTATAAGCGAAACCGGCGTCACAGACACGCGTTTGTTAATTATCGGAATACCGTATTCCTTTTCAATTTCCATGCCAGTCTTCACAAGGCGACCGGCGCAGCGGGTTATCTTATCATATATTCTTTCGCATAACACATTGATGCTGTCTGCCCGGCAATCAAACAGTGAAATGCCCATTGTTATCGTGCGGATGTCAAGATGCTCGCCGTCGATCATATTAATCGTTTCGAGGATTTCATCCTTGTTTATATTAATCATTTAATGCTTCTCCGAAAAATCAGATTTTGTGCATCGAGTTGAATATATCCTCGTGCATGGTGTGTATCATGACATTTTTCATTTCGCCTATATTTGACATTGAGTCCACAAAATCCGAAAACGGAACATTCAGCCCGTCAATCTCGACGAGCATTATCATCACGAAATAATCCTTTAATACGGTTTGTGATATGTCAATAATATTTACCCTGTTTGCGGCGCATTCGCTGCTTACCGCGGCAATAATGCCAACGGCATCCTTGCCTGTTACTGAAATTACAGCTTTCATATGAAACCTTTCATGTAAATGTATTTTATCCCGGAATATTAAAATTCAACTTGTTATCTACTATTGAAGCTGATATACCGCTGTATTCAAAAAAACCAGTTGCATTATATACGATTTTACTGTATAATGATAAACGTTAACATAATACTATACGGAGGACTTTTATGATATTTTTATTGGAAGACGCCGCTGCGGCAGTTGATCCCGCATACAACTCCGGTCAGCTCTGGGTCACGATCGGCACCTTTGCCATCGTAATCGCGTTTTTATATTTCGGCATGATACGCCCCCAGAAAAAGCAGGAAAAGCAGGTCACTGAGATGAGGAATAATCTTCATGTCGGCGATGAAGTATCAACCAACGGCGGACTTATCGGCAGAATCGTAAAGATCAAGGACGATATTATCACTCTTGAAACAGGTACCGATAAAACAAAACTTAAATTCTTTAAATGGGCTATACGCTCTGTTGAGATACCCATTGACGCTCCTGCGGAAGAAGCTCCTAAAAAATAAATAATTACGCTGTCAAGGCTCCTCCGTGAAACAGAGGAGCCTTTTTTGCAGTTATTTAACGATTTCGACCTTTAAAGTATTAGTGCTTCCCGGCGTGTCAAGAGGGATGCCGGCGGCGATTACGACATGGTCGCCGGAAGCCACGGCGTCAATCAGCTTAGCACAGTCAATAGCGTGAAGAAAAAGCTCGTCCGCTGTGTGCTGGTATCTGGCGAGTACGGGAAAAACTCCCCATGACAGTGCAAGCTGGTGAAATGTCTTTTCAACCGGAGTAGCGGCAATTATAGTTTCGCGTGGACGGAATTTTGACATTCTTCTGGCTGTCTGCCCATATTTCGTCAGGGCGATTATCGCCTGAGCCTTAATATCTTTTGCAAGTGTGCACGCGGCGTCGCAAATGGCATTTGTCGTATCCGAGGTGTCCATATCATAGCTTATATTATCATATATCCCGGCTTCAAACGCGTCAAATTCCGCCTGTTCGGCAATTTTAGACATGACGCGCACAGCGTTTACGGGGAATTTACCGGCCGCTGTTTCGCCCGATAGCATAACCGCCGACGTTCCGTCAAAAACGGCGTTGGCAACGTCGGTAATTTCGGCACGGGTCGGACGGTAATTATTTATCATTGATTCGAGCATCTGGGTCGCCGTTATTACCATCTTTCCGGACTGGTAACACTTTTTAATAAACTTTTTCTGTAAACCCGGCAGTCTTTCGTATTCTATTTCTACTCCCATATCACCTCTGGCGACCATTATTCCTTCAGAATAATCCAATATTTCGTCAAAATTCATGACGCCTTCAAGGTTTTCGATTTTTGATATTATCTTGATGTCATGTCCGCCGTTATAATTGATAAATTTTCGCAATGCTATAACGTCATCCTTTGATCTGACAAAAGAAGCGGCTATAAAATCGACATCGTTTTTGATACCGAACAATATGTCGTTTTTATCCTGATCGCACAAATACGGAATATTTATATGTATGTGCGGTATATTTATCGATTTATGGTTTTTGATCACTCCGCCCTGAATCACGGTGCAGGTAATTTCACCGCCGTTTATCGATTCAACACGCATTTCAAGATTTCCATCGTCTATAAGTATTGTATTCCCGGGAGAAAGAGAATCGGCAAGGCACGGAAACGAATACGATGCGCCGTTTTCATCGCCTTCGATATCACGTGAGGTAAGAAGGAAGCTTTTGCCGCTTTCCACTTCGGCACAGCCGTTCTTAAAATTTTTAAGCCTTATTTCGGGGCCCTTCGTGTCAAGCATTATAGCCAGTGATACGCCTTTTTCTGTTCTCAGCTGTTTTAATGTATTGATATTTTTAAGGTGATTTTCGTATGTGCCGTGTGAAAAGTTGAGACGAGCGACATTCATTCCGCTGTCTATCATATCGGACATTATTTTTATATCAGAGCTGGCGGGGCCGATAGTGCAGACAATTTTTGTTTTTCTCATATTCAGATAAAATCCTTTTTGCGGCTGCGCCGCTGCTTTTATTAACTCGGCAATTAAATAAATACCGCTTAAAGAGAGAAAAGACTCTGGTTTATGGACTTTTCTTTCTTATGAGACACAACTTATTTAATTGCCGTTTTAATAATTATATAAAAAACCGGAAAGCAAATTTTGCAAATGCCTGAATTATATTAATATGTTGCTTCGTAATAATATAGCTTGTCGGCTATTTTTTCGGTATAGTAGGTCACATCAGAGGATTTATAAATGAATCCTCCATCGCTTTTAATCAGCTCAACTGAAAAATCACTCAGAAATACAGGGACATCCGTAACAGAATAATACACGCCGAAATAATATCTCCCGCTGCCTCCGCAGCTGAATTCGCATACCGAATAATTTTTACCGGAATTCGCCGCTATCGACACTACGCCGCATGTTTCGAGAACTGTCCTGACATTCTCGCTGTCAATAGCAGAAATGTTTTTATTTTTACCGTCGACAACATCAGCGCGGTACAAGCCATTGATAGTTTTGTCTTCGATCGGGTATTTGTCGGTCGAGGAGATATATACATCGGATTTATATGCTAAAACCTCTTCGGCGCATTTTATAAGTTTTTGTCTGTTGTCAATACACTCGGATATGATTTTCCCCCTGTCGGGCGTATATGTTTCAAACCCGCAGGAAACGAAAATTAATATTATTGCAAGAATGGATACGATGGCAGCAACACGGTTTATATAAGAATGTTTACTCATTTTTTTGGTCATACCTTTCCGCCGGACCGCAAATTTGTGGCGGCTTCGGCTTGCTACCGTAAACAATTATATCATAATTTTTTTAATGATGCAACCGATATCATCAGAACATGAATTATGACATATCTCTTACATATTCAATATCAATCCGTGTTTTCCTTCTATACGGACTCCAAAGGATATGTGCTTTTCGGTTATACGGTATCTGGGATCCAGCTTAGGACCGCACGAGTTGCTTCCTATCCCCGAAACGCGGTAGTCGGCGGAAATATATATATTTCCATCAGATCTAAGCTCCTTATTATGAGAAGCAGAAGAAATTGCCTCCGGCGAATACGGCAAAGCATTGAACGAAAACGATTGTGTTTCAGAGCACGGCGTTATTTTCATGCCTGTTCCGTATACGTCTTTTACTGCCGCATATCGGACTCCGAAATGGCTTCCCGTCTCCTGCGGCTTTATATAAGGAATAAAATTATCCTTCACATCGGATGCGAAAAGCCCCATGCGGGAAGCAAGCCTTTTATCCTCGTAGCTTTCATACGGTCCCATGCCGAAATATTCCATCCTTCCGTTTTCACCCGGAGACACAAATTCAAAGCCGAATCTCGGAAGAAACGGCGCATCGGGAGAAATATCGGCTTCTGCCAAAATCAACGCGGAGCCGTCAGCAGAAACTTCAGTAATGAGATGTGCTTTCAGGATATACGGTTTTGTCTCGCACAAAAGTGATATTTCAGATGAAAAGGCGACAGAGCTGTCGCCGCAATGAATCATGCTTACTCCATGAACACGTTTCCTGGCTTTGTCAAATCCGAAGTGTTTCCATTCGTTGACTATATTGCGGTCGTTGTCTGTCGGAGCGCGCCAGATCTGAAGCTTTACAGGGGCACAGATTAGCTTCTTGCCTTCATATGTCAGACGCGTGATCATTCCCCCCGACTCGTCAAAGACATATTCCGCCTCCCCTGCCTTTATTACTGTCAATAAATTGTCGTCGCCGCGTGCAACCGTAATACATACCGTATTTCCGTATACAGTCAAAGACGCGTCTGATAATTCAGGGACGGATTTCAAATGCTTTTGATATGAGCAGATGCCTTCGCCCGGAGCGCGCCACTCCCGGCCTTTTTCTTCCAGTAAAAAAATGTTTAAATAATATTCGCCGACATCCTTCATTTCCGGCATGGGTGGCAATCTGTATACGGCGCTCCCCAGAGCGGGGATTTCAACTTCGTATATTCGTGTTTCGTATATTTTTAAACCGTTTCTTTCCGCATTTATATAGAGAGACACACCGTCAAGCGATGTGAAATACTTTTTCGATACAATCGTAAGCTCATTTACGGCTTCATCATACATGAATTTCACGGGTGCGTATGCCTGTTTGGCTTCCAAAAATCCGGTATGAGGCGTCCTGTCAGGGAACACAAGCCCGTCTACACAAAAATTTCCGTCGTTCGGAAAATCTCCGAAATCTCCGCCGTAATTATATTTCTCGCTTTCCCGCGGATAAATCAACGCGTGATCGCAGAATTCCCATATACAGCCGCCGAAAAACCTGTCGTTATTTTCTATCTCAGCCCAGTAAGCGGCAATATCTCCCGGTCCGTTGCCCATGGCGTGACAGTATTCGCACATAAAATAAGGCTTGTCAAATTTCGGATCGGATAAATAGCTTCTGATCATTTCTATTGACGGGTACATAGTGCTTTCCAAAGGGGAAAGCGAAGTAAATTCGTCCGAATAACGCAGGCAGCTGCCTTCGTAATGGATAATAGCCGACATATCACGCGAGAGAATGTAATCGCGCATGGCATAATGGTTCGCTCCGCAGCCTGATTCGTTGCCGAGCGACCAGAAAACGATGCCGGCGCGGTTTTTATCGCGTTCGTAAAGCCTTTGAGCACGATCAACAAATGCGTTTTTCCATTCCGGCGAATCTGACAGCTCATTCCATCTTCCGTCAGTCTGCATTCCATGCGCTTCGAGATCGGCCTCGTCGACAAGGTATATTCCGAGCTCGTCGCACATCTCTGGCAAGCGCGGATCCGGAGGATAATGTGATGTACGGATCATGTTCACATTAAAGCGCTTCATAATCAGCAGGTCGCGCCGCATATCCGAAACAGAAACTGCGTAACCGCGCAGCGGATCTGAATCGTGGCGGTTCACGCCCTTTGCTTTTACATAGCGACCGTTGATCATGACCGCTCCGCCGACGATGCTAACTGATTTGAAGCCGATACGCTGAAGTATAATCTCATCCGAATGAGTTATATACAAATTATATAAAACCGGAGATTCGTCGGACCATGGTGACACACCCGGAAGAACAATCGATATACTTTCATTTGGCGGGCATTTTCCGCTCCAGAGAACTGCCCCGTTCTGGTTTTCGAGGACAATCTCGGAAGCAAGCAAAGATGCGGGACATGATTTGAGTTCTATCGTCAGCTTTCCGAGCGGAAGATCTCCGTCATCGTCGTAATCGGTTTTGATTCTTACATCGGTAATATGCTCCTTTGCGTGCGCGAGAAGATACACATCCCTGAAAATACCAGACAGCCTCCACATATCCTGATCCTCGAGATAACTGAAAACGCACCACTTCATTACGATTACCGTAATACGGTTTTCTCCGGATTTGACAAACGGAGAAACAAAAAACTCGGATGTGGAGTGGCTTACCGTGCTGTATCCGACATATCTGCCGTTAATGTAAAGATAATATGCGCTCGAAACTCCGTCAAAATTGATATAAAGCTCTCTGGACGTAAAATCAGCTCCGAGCGTGAATACGCGCGAATATGCTCCGACCGGGTTGTTATCCGGTATTTCCGGCGGATTTACCGGGAAAGGATACTGCATGTTTAAATATTGCGGAACATCACCGGGGACCGGATGCGAAATCTGCCAGCAGGAAGGGACATTGAGCTTTTCACAGCTGCATATATCTTCGCATGATGAATCAAACCCGTTTACAACCGAATCCGGAACCGATTCTATCCGGTCATAATGGCAGAAATCCCATTCACCGGACAGTGATTTAAAATACGCGCTGTCTTCGCGCGGAGCCCCTGGAACGGGCTTTTTTTCAAACGGAATAAAATACGCTCGGGGAGGCAGTGTGTTTTCGTGCAAACATGACAGCGACTTATGATTGAAAAGCTTCATAATATTCGCCTTTCTTTTTAAGGAACCTCTAATAACTAATAATTACAACAAAATTAAAAGAGGCTGCCTTTATGTATTCAGGTTTGATTTATTATTAACTCGGTATTTAAATAACTACCGCTTAAAGAGAGAAAAGGCTCTGGTATATACACTTTTCTCTCCTATAAAACAAGGCTTATTTAATTGGTATTTTAATAACTCGGCAATTAAATAATTTTATATTGACTTTCCTTATACTTTGCGGATTTATTCCCGGTAAAACGGAGCAAATTATTTACGGTCATAATTGATTTCGACTCCAAGCCCGGGCGCGTCGGAAAGAATTATATTTCCTTTTTCAAATTTAACGCTGCTTGAAACAGGGTTTTCGCTTATAAGGAAAGGAGGATCGAGGTCGATTTTTGTGACGACATCCGCATTTGCGGCGGCAAGATGAGCGGCGGCGATCACTCCGACGGGATTTTCAAGCATACATCCCATCATACACCGAACTCCGTATTCACGGCAGATGGAGATAACCGAGGCTGCAGTGTTGAGCCCTCCGGTTTTCATCAGCTTAATATTTATCATATCTGCCGCGCCGCGCTTGATCACCTCTATCGCATCGGAAATGCCGAACACAGCCTCATCCGCGAGCACAGGAGTGAGCACACCCTTAGAAACCGTCTCCAAGCCCTCTATGTCAGCGGCTTTAACTGGCTGTTCAACAAGCTCAACGCCAAGATTGCGGCGTTCAGCTTCATTTATTATAAATATAGCCTCCTTCGGGCTCCATCCCTGATTGGCGTCTATCCTTAGGATAATCTTTTTTCCGACGGCTTCTCTGACCGCTTCAAGGCGGTATAGATCGGATCTTGGGTCACCGCCGAGCTTCAGCTTAAGTATATCAAAACCGCGTCCGATCGCGGTCACGCTGTCTGAAACCATTTTTTCGGGAGTGTCAAGTGAAATCGTTATATCTGTCTTCAGACTGACCGGCTTTGAAGCGCCGAAATATTTATAGAGAGGTATGCCCATTGTCTTTGTGTAGAGATCAAAATAAGCGATTTCACAGGCGGCTTTTGCGCTTGTATTCCGCTGGATACATGACTTTATCTTTACAAGTACGGCCGTCTTGTCGAAAAGATCCATTCCTATTATGGAAGGAAGTATAATATTAGTAAGCGAAAAAGTGATTGACGCGGATGTCTCGCCTGTTATTGCGGCAGTCGCGGCGGCTTCTCCGACTCCGTATTTTCCGTTGTCACCGAACAGCCTTACACATATGCCGTCGGTGGCAGAGGTGGCGCGCAGCGCTGTTTTAAAAGGAGTGATTAATTTCGCCGTGAGCGGCGTGACTTCATAATGAGTAATCTTCACAAAAAAATCTCCAGTATACATTGATATTATATAAATTTATATTCGGTCAGTGCGGCTTTGCCAAAAGAAGCAATTGCATCTAATGCCTTTTGAGGTTCATAAACATCGCTGATAAAAACTGAAAGAATGATAGTTCTTCCGTCCTTCGTAAATAATCCGCTGTCGTTTTCAACTCCGCCCTTTTTGGGCTCCGGGTCAAGTTCTCCGCCTTTGCCGGCAAAAAACAAGCCGGACGGGATCTTAGCCGGCAGTCCGTCAAGATGACGCTGTCGGCTGAGCAGGGATAGGAGTGCCTCCGACTTTTTCTTTCCGAAGCCACCGTTTACAACGATGTCCAAAAACCTCACGCAGTCTCGGGTTGAGGTGAAATTGTCAATACCTCTTGCGACCGCGTCAAAGTCGAGCATGATGCGCCTGAGTGACGTACCTGAAAAGCCGTGCGAAGCGATAATTGAATTTATATATTCGAATCCGTATTTTTTAATTAAAATATTTGTGGCATCATTGTCGCTTACGGTAATCATTTTTTCTAAAAGCCCGGAGGTGTATTCATCTATCTCAATTTTTTCTTCTTCAAAACGAGTCAATACCGCCAAAGCAATATACATTTTAATGACCGAAGCGGAACGGAACGGACGGTTTTCCCCCCAGTAAAATTCATTGTTTGTGTCTGCGCCGAAAACTTTTAACCCCGCGGACCAGCTGCCGACGGGATCAAACAAATTCGCAGCATATGATTTATCGAAAATCATTATAATTCCCCTTTCAAGCATTAGCGTGAAAAATCCCGGTCTTCCTCCGAGCATAACATATAAATAATTCTATCACATCGCGTTCTCACTTTCAATACCGCGGCGTGAATTTTCGGAAGCGAGAATAAGAGGGGCTCAGTATTTAAATAATTACCGCTCAAATAGAGAAAAGACTCTGGTATATGGGCTTTTCTCTTATAAAACAAAGTATAATTAAAAATACGGCGCCATACAAAGGCACCGTAAAAAATTGATATAAATGCTTTCCATTTTTAAGTAAGCAAGGATATTTTATCTTACTGCTTAGGCTCCATGCTTTTATTTGCCTCAATCCATTCATCGAGCGTTTCATAATTCCTATCTTTGCATTCACTTCTACGCCAGCTATCAAACAACGCGTCAAGATCAACTTTTTCAGAAAGCGTATAAGTTTTCTCCGCATTGAATTTAAGTTTATTATTTATCACTTCAGCAGAGCCATATTCGCTGTAGAATTCGTCTCGACCTGTGCAAATGTACAGAACACCGTAAACAAATTGATTCGCGTCGAACTTTTTCGCCATACGGAAATATTTCAGATGCCCGTCGTCATCGCGGTATAACGAGGTCGTGGTGTCTTCTTTCTGATCGTATGAAGTATGTATCTCACCCGTTCCGCCTTCCCAAAAAGCAAAGGTATCTCCGAAATTATAATATAGCTTCGATATGACCACAACGCCGTCGGCTTCAAATACAGCAAACTCAAAATTACCGTACATTTGAATCGGGTTTTCAAAATGCACGCTGCTGCCCTTTGCAACGATGTCTGAACAAAAAGCCGTGTTATCGTGAATGATGGCAGTTAAAACAGCTCTGTCCGCATCGGTAATACGCAGCTTCAGGCTTTTACCTTGATATGCGTCGTCCTCACTGATATCGTTTATATATTCACCAAGCTCAGACGCGGCAACATCAACCTCAATTAACGGTTCCTCCTCAGTCTTGGTATCAGTTATATATGTTTCTGATGTATCAGTTTCTGCCGCATCAGTTTCGGTGAAATACGTTTCGGGAATATATGTATCTGTACCGGACGCCGTATCATGATCGGAAGAAGCTTCCAATGCGGTTAATGATTGTGCGGTATCAAGTGTTTCATGCGGTTTATTAACCATGTCACATGAAGATATTATCGACAAGGATATAGCTAAAACAGAAATAATTAATATAGTGTGTTTCATTGTTTCCTCAAATCGGTATCGGTAATCCGCAAGGGCTCGGGAGACCGCAAGGGTCTCCCCTACGCGATCAATATCCTTCCGGAAGTCTGTTAACCGCTTCGTTGGTTCCGTATTTTGCGTCTTGAGTTACGAACTCCATCAATCTGCTCATCACCCGATATCTGCTCAGATAATAAACACGGCTTTTATTCCCAAGCTTTGTAATCAGGTAAACCTCGTCGTCACCGCCAGCTTCGGACTCGTTTGTTTTCGGGATAACCGTCAGCTTTGCCTCCGATGATAAATATACCTCAATCTTTTCGGCAGATTCATATCGCGGCGAAATGTAAAGTCTTTTGCGTTCCGTTATGGTGAAAAGAGAGCGCATTACCTCGGTATTCTGCCCGTTTAAATGAAATATACTTTCGGTTCCGCCGGCATCTCTGACAACCGAATAGCACGAGCTGTTTGTGATTGCATCGGCTGTATATGCAGTAAGCTCATTTTCATATGAGTAATAATCGTATCTGTCGGCAACAGCGAATATCACCGCGCCTATACATGCCGCCAAAAACACAAAAACGGAAGCTATCAGAATTTTACCCTTTATCATATTATTAATGACCTTTTTCCCTTACCGGAATTTTATACAAACCATATGTTTGTGCAGAACAATATTATCAGAAAGCCTATAAGTCCGAATATCAGCGCCACGACAAGCCCGGCGAGCATAGCGTTAAGCACCATTCCCACAGACTCCCGCCGTGTCATTTTTTCTGGCTCATTGGCAGAATCAGCTGCCTTTTCCGTTTCTACGGCAGAATGATCTTTCTTTTTTTTATACGCCTTGAGAAAACCGATGAAGTGCCGCGACGAATCCGGCATTCCATCAATATTCATATTCGCGATGACTCTCCCGTCATCATCCTCGTATTTATTATGCTTTTTTGACATATTATTTATCATATAAATGGCAGCTTACCGTGTGCCCGCCGCCGATATCTATTGTTTTTGGTTTTTCACATTTACATCTTTCGGTACAGTATCCGCATCTGGTGTGAAATTTGCATCCGGAAGGCGGCTTTACGGGCGAAGGGATCGAGCCTTCGAGAATTATGCGATTCATCTTTACGGTCGGATCCGGAACCGGAATCGCGCTGAACAACGCCTTTGTGTACGGATGCAGAGGATTTGAAAATATCTCATCCTTTGTACCGAATTCGACAAGATTGCCGAGATACATAACTCCGACAGTATCGGAAATATGCTCTACAACCGAAAGGTCGTGAGAAATGAACAAATATGTCAGCTTGAATTCATTCTGAAGATCCTTCAACAGGTTGATTATCTGGGCCTGTATCGAAACGTCCAGAGCTGAAACAGGCTCATCGCAAACAACAAAATCCGGATTAAGCGCAAGAGCGCGGGCAATACATATCCTCTGACGCTGTCCGCCGGAAAATTCATGAGGATATCTGTCCTTGTGATATGTCCTCAGTCCGCAAGCGTTCATTATTTTCGTAATGTACGAATCATACTCCGCTTCCGGCACGATTTTATGCTCTCTGACAGCTTCTCCGATTATTTCACCGACAGGAAGACGAGGCGACAGACTTGAATACGGATCCTGAAAGATGATTTGCATCTTCGGTCTGAGCTTTATCATTTCTTTTTTTGACAGATCATAAATCTCTCTGCCATCAAAAAGAACCTGTCCGTCGGTCTTCGGCGTCAGCCGCAGAATGGTGCGGCCGATCGTCGTTTTACCGCAGCCGGATTCGCCGACAAGCCCCATGGTCTGACCTCTTTTTATAGAAAAAGTAACGCCGTCGACCGCCTTCACATATGCGCAGATTTTTGACAACATACCGCCCTTGATCGGAAAATAAGTGCGCAGAGCATTTACTTCCAACAGATTTTCCGGATCATGCTTGATCGGTGTAAACACATTCTTAGCAAGAAGCTCAGCCATATTATTTATCCTCCTTTCCGTTTTCACCTGACGCGGCATCAAACAGGTAGCATGACACATAGTGCGTTTCGGTAATTTTTATTTCGGGAGGATATTTTCCGCAGCATTTTTCTCCGCATCTATTGCATCTGTCTTTAAAATAACAATAATCGGGCATATTTATCGGATTGGGAACCTTTCCAGGAATGCTGTAAAGCTTTTCAACGCGTTTGTTTACTACCGGCTTGCTCTCCATAAGACCGATCGTATACGGGTGGCGCGGGTCTTTGAAAACCTCCAATGCTGATCCTTTTTCCACGACCTTTCCGGCATACATGACAACGACAAAATCTGCCATTTCAGCAATGACTCCGAGGTCATGGGTGATCAGCATTATACTTGAATTAATCCTGTCCTTAAGCCCGCGTAAAAGATCAAGTATCTGCGCCTGAATTGTCACATCAAGCGCGGTCGTCGGCTCATCGGCAATAATAAGCTTTGGCGAGCATGAAAGCGCCATGGCGATCATGACTCTTTGGCGCATGCCGCCGGACAGCTCGTGAGGGTACATTTTATAAACACCCTCTGCGTTTGAGATGCCAACCATCTCCAGCATCTGTATTGAACGCGTTTTCACGTCCTCTCTGGACATGCCGTTATTGTGCAGAAGAATGACCTCGTCGAGCTGCATCCCTATACGGAATATCGGATTCAGGCTCGTCATAGGTTCCTGGAAGATCATTGATATTTTATTGCCGCGGATCGTCTGCATAAACTTAGTGGGAGCCTTTGCTATATCGTAGACTCCGTCGCCGCTGTCAAAACGGATCGCTCCGCTTACTATCTGACCCTGCGGCCGCTGAACCAGGTGCATCAGGGAAAGGCTTGTCACCGATTTGCCGCAGCCTGATTCCCCGACAATTCCGACAGTCTTTCCCTTCGGAACCTCAAAGGTAACCCCGTCAACAGCCTTAACAGTGCCTATATCAGTAAAGAAATATGTGTGAAGATCATCATATTCTACGACATTGTCCGGATTTTTCATCTCTGTGGTAAATTCAGATATATTATATTTTTTTCTGCTTCGCTTTTTTTCGAGTTCATTTGTTATTTTTCTGTTTTTTCTGGATATCGCGCGAACTTCCTTCGCGGAAAGGTAGTTTACGCTTTTTACTGTTTTTTTCTCGTTTGCCAAAACGCTCACCTACCTTTTCATTTTAGGATCAAAGGCGTCGCGAAGTCCGTCGCCGATAAAGTTGAATCCGAGCACCGTGATCAATATCAAAAAACCGGCCGGTATCCATACAAACCAATAATTGCCGAGAATATAAGGATCGTTGACGGCATTTATTATATTGCCCCACGAAGCGTAGGGGTATTTAACGCCGAGATTTAAAAAGCTCAGTGTCGCTTCGGTAAGAATAACGCCGCCGAGACCCATTGTAGCGTATACGATAAGCTGAGGAATGACGTTTGGGACAAGATGCTTGAATATTCTTCTCGTTACGGAAAGGCCGGTCGCCTCTGTCGCGGTCATAAATTCCTGCTCGCGTAAAGAAAGAATCTGTCCTCTTACGACTCTTGCGATCCCTGTCCACCCTGTTATTCCGAGAATAACCATTAAAAGAGCGATTCGTGTCCCGTTTGTTATCTGAAGCGTACTTAAAAAAGCGCTCAGTATTATGTAAAGCGGCAGCGTAGGGATGCAGTTCATGGTATCAACTAAACGCATGAATACTGTATCGATCCAGCCGCCGAAATACCCGGACAGACCGCCGATGATCACGCCCATGAAAACCTCAATGAAAATCACTATGAAGCCGATTACAAGAGAAACGCGTCCGCCGTACATAAGCCTGACTAGCATATCCATCCCGTTTCCGTCTGTTCCGACCGGATGCATTGCGGACGGAAATGCATACGAATCAAGCAGATCGGTGACACGTTCGGTTTTTATTGAGTATTCCATTTCTTTGCGTGTGATCGAATATACCGCCCGGGCACCGTCCGCATCTGTAAATGAAAATTCCTTCAGATCGGCGGCAATCGCTTTGTATACTTCCGTTTTGTATTCCAGTGACAGAAATATATCCTGTGAATATGGGGTCACAATGAATTTTGATATGCGTGCGAATGGCTTGCCATTAAGACTCAAATTATAAGCGTCAAAGTCATTATCGTGCTGTATTGAATATTCTTTTCCGTCAAGCCCGAATGAAGAGACGCCTTCAGTAAGCGCTTTAATCGTGTTGTATTGAAGCTCGTATGAATTTACTGACAATGGATCAGCAAATGAAATTACGGATTTGGATAATATGACAGCTCCTTCATAAGTAAATACAAAGCTTTCGCGTTTTGCGGTTTTAAGCAAATACTCCGTTCCGTCATACACCATTGATGTCTTCTTATCGGATACAGCTTTTTCATACGCTTCTTTGAATCGGTCATCTACAACGATTTTTGTATCAGCGGCCGGTTCAAACTCGTTCTTGCCGGCAATGGTATTGACGGTCACCTCTGTTTTCAGGCGGAGAAGATTATATGAATCCTCTCCGAGCTTTTCTATTTTGAAGGTGACTGTTTTGGATTTAATCTGGGTATTAAATATTTCATTTTTCGCTTCAATTGCTTTTGCGAGATCAACACGGTTTATACTTCCGAAGCTTTCGCTTTCAATTCCTTTTTTAGCGATCCAGTAAAGCGTATTATTAAATGTCGCTCCGGCATAATTCGCGACAGCCTTTTCTTTTTTAAAAAATTGCTCGGCCTCTCCATAAGGATTTACTATGCCTCCAATAAAAGCGAATGTGAACATTATTATAATAATTATCAGTCCAAGCACAGCAAGGCGGTTGCGGATGAATCGCTTTGCCACAAGCATTCCCGGAGAGAGGAGCTTTACTCGCTGTTCGTCGTCAAGAGAAGACGATTCGCTTATATGTCCCGATTCGTCATTAATATCATCGTTTGTTTTATTTTCGCCATTTTTATTTCGGTCATTTTTCAGCATTTTGTGCTTCCCTCCTCTCAGTTTACTCTGACACGCGGATCAACAACAGCATACAGAATATCCGCCATCAGTGTGCCGACCAGCGTCAATACTGCCAGAAACAGCAGATAGAACATTGAGAACGGTATGTCTCCCTGCACCATCGCGTTGTACGCCGTATATCCGATACCAGGAATGGCAAACAGCTGCTCTGTTATAAGCGCACCGCTGAAAAGCCCGGGAAGCGTGCCGCCGACTATGGTTATAATGGGAATAAGCGTGTTCCTGAAGGCATGCTTGTTTATGACAGTTTTTTCAGGCAGCCCTTTCGCGCGCGCTGTTCTTATATAGTCGGAGTTAAGCACCTCAAGCATATTCGTCCTCGTATAACGCATTAAAAACCCTATGCTCACAATTGTAAGGGTGGCGACGGGGAGGATAAAATGCTGTACCACATCCCAAAATTTTCCGATATCGCTGAGCTGATCGTAAAAGCGCCCGACTTTTCCCACCGGGTCGACCCAGTTGAGCTTTATTGCAAATATAAGCTTCAAAAGCGTCGCAAAGAAAAACGATGGCAGAGATATCCCGATAAGCGCAAAAACAGTCACTGCGTAATCGGTTCTGCTGTATTGCCTGCGTGCGGCGAGAATTCCGAGCGGAATGGCAATGACCAACTCAAGGAGCAAGGAAACAAACGAAAGCCAGAATGAATCCCATATTACTTCCTTGAATTTCTGGACAACGGGAACATTATATACCCAGGAATCTCCGAAATCACCCTTTATTATCTCTCCCAGCCACCCGAAATAGCCCGGGATGACATCACTGTCAAGATGATAAACGGCCTGAAGCTGACTTAATATTTCGGTAAAGCTTTTTGCTCCCGGAAGCGCGGAGCGCTCGCGAGCAACACGTTCTACATATGACGTTGGGAGACTGCGCATTATCGCGTATATTATGATAGAAACCAGAAACAATATCAAAACGCACAAAAGCAGCCTTTTGATTAAAAATTTTCGCATAAAGACTTCCTTACCTGACTATTTCAAAGAAAGCCCGCCTATCATAAGGCAGGCTTTCTTTAGAAATTGTGTTATTTTGATTATTCGGCAGTATTTACAGGTGTTTCTGTTTCCACGACTTCAAGCAGCTCTATATCATGCATCCAGCCCCAGTATGTCGTGATATCCGGAGTCAAGGTATCAATTTTAACTCTGTTTGTCGAGAATATTATTACGTTCTGTCTCTGATAAGACGGAATTTCAACAGCCCAGTCAATTATTATATCAAGGCATGCCTTGTATATAGTTTTTCTTTGCGACTGATCGGCAGATTTGCGCGCATCGACAATGTATTCGTCAAGCTTTGCGTCGTCGATGTGGTAATGGTTGGAATCAGAGCCGTTTCTGCCTATTATTCCCGAGCTGTGATAGATCTGATACATATCGGGATCGATCGTGGCGCTCCATGCGGCAGTCCAGATTTCCTGGGTTCCAGCGTCAATCCTGTCCCAGAGAACCGTGGAATCGGTCAGATCGTTGACTGTCAGAGTAATGCCTATCGTTTTAAGGGCATTGGAAGCGTTGGACAAAATTTGGAAGTTAGGATGATCGCCCACTCCGTCTCCCGGGACAAGAGCTTCATATGTGAGCTTCGCGCCGGCGGGAGCTGCGGTAAATGTCTTTGTGGATTCGCTGTAGGTAAAGCCGGCTGCCTTAAGGAAGCCGACCGCCGCGTTTAAAGCAGCTTCATATTTTGCGTTGGCATCCATATCGGAGGTATAAATCGGTTTGCCGTCTACATCCTTGGAGAACGCCACTTCGTAATCGGCATCTGATTTCTGCGGAGCAGCCCACGAAGTGTTGGATATCGGGTAATTGATTACCGCGGCGGCATCGCCGTAATAGCTGTTGATGGATACATCACGGTATACCGCGAAAAGTGTTGCGAACGCGCGTCTCAGGTTCTTGGAGGCATCGGAAGCGGGATCGGTGCCGACAAGAACGGTAGAAGCGTTTATTCCCATATAGCCGTAGCCGAGATTGTCCACGGAGTTTGTTGTGATAATGTCACCGGTTAGCTCCTTATTGGAGTTTGTGTCTCTGATAGCCTGGAATTTGACCTTGCTGCCGGACGGATTCGATACATCGGCGGCGCCTGTCTGCAAAGCGGTTATCTTATCGGCTTCGCCTACTTCCTTGAATTGAATATAATGAATCTTCGGGCAGCCCTTGTAATAATTTTCGTTCGCTTCGAAATACACTACTTTGTTTTCGTATTTTACAAATTTATAAGCGCCGGCGCCCATAGGGCTGTTGGTTTTGGCCTTGACTATATCAAGATTGCCAAATTCATGACCGAATTTGTTTGCCTTGTAATCATATAGGGCTTCGTTTCCGTAATAATGAAGCGGAGCGATTGATATTCCGAATATCGAATAAATCGCAGGAGCCTCATAACCGTTGGTCGTAACTTCGACTGTGCGCTGGTCGATTTTCTTTATTCCGGAAATGCTGGGCACGCCCGTGCCGCCCATTGCTTCGTCTTTTGAGCCGAATTTAAGGATGAATTTGTTGTATGTCGGGCCGACAACGTCGGTTGCATCTCCGGAATATTGCTCTGTCGCCCAATATTCTTCCGGATTGCCGTTGTATGCGCCGTATGCCACTGCATATAAATCATCTATTGTCGGGTATTGATTGTTTTTAAGATCATATGTCTTTCCGCCCGCGGTGATTTTTCCGGTGGCTTTTTTGTCACTGTCTTTTTCCGCAGTAGCAAATCCCCACATAACCATTCCAAACGGAATCTGAAGCTTTTCGTTTGCGATGATTTCATCACTTGTGAAGCCGAGTTCTCCTTCAGCATAAGAAGCGGCGTATTTACCGACGCAGTAGTTTACTATTCCCTGAAGGTCTTCTTTCCAGGATTCAGCGATCAGATCCCAGTATCCTGTTTGCTGTTCTTCTGTCCATTCGTCGGAAGATGCCCATTTGTGATCCTTGCCGGCGGCGTAGATTTTTTCAGCGATGGTATGATATTTGTCATAAACCGCGCTCGTGGTCTGAGTCTGATAATCGTTTAACCCGATTATATTATAGGAGCCGAGAGTGGTTGATCCGACATAGGACGGATCGAGAAATACGTAATATGTGAATATTACATCATCGGCGTCAAATTCTTGACCGTCGGAGAATTTCACGCCGCTCTTAATCTTTGCGCGGTATGTGGTCGTGTTTTTCTTTTCGTCAATGCTAACCTTTATATCGGCAATGCCTTTATAATTATAGGCAGTGCCGTTGTATTTGACGGTTTGACCGCCAATGGCGTTGTATACTATGCCTCCTGATCTGTCAGTTGTCAAAAGCTGCAGCTGAGTCATGTCTACAACATCCTGATCATATGCGGAATCCGCGAAAAACGGGCTGAATTTTGCGGAAAATGGGTCATATGCGACAACAAGGGGAGTTTCGAGTGTCGGAGCGGTCGGTCCCTTGGTTCCGCCGCATGCCGCGAAGGAACAAAAGCACATTGACAAAACTAAAATGAACGTTATAATGCGTCTTGGGGTTGCTTTCATAGTTGTCCTCCATTAGTCAAATTTCCGCGTTTTTATCAAATTCGCGGATTATTATAGGTATATGGAAATATTTTAATGCCAAATGTTGATTTTGTCAATATTAATTTATATTTTATTCCCCTATTATACATACTTTGCTCACAATTATCTGTTTTATATTATTATTTTATGCGTATTTTCAACTGCTTATTACATTTTAAACAATCGATATGCATAAATACATGCTTATTTGAATATTTATTTTTCTTCTCACATTTATTTTCTCTGTAATTTCCATTTCGAGAATACACTTTTCGAATTCATGCTTAGAATTTCTTTCTAGCTCTTATTCCTATCGCAGCTTTTTCTTATACTAACCTCCATTTCAACTTATACAATGGAATTATATCTTGTAAATTTGCGTAAAATATTTGCAAAATTCATAATATTTTTTTCTTTGCTATTGACAAAGCATACGTTCTTGTTTATAATATTATGGTATATGGCGGTTAAATACCGCTCTTCTTGCTTCGCGCCTGACGGATTTATTCGATAACGGTAATGCGGCGCCGCGCGAGGCCTTATGTCCAAAAGGAGGTGTAATAGTAACATGGAAAAACTGCAATCCAAATACGAAACCGTTTTTATTGTAAATCCCGAGCTTGGCGATGAAGCCGTCACTACAATATGTGACAAGTTCAAAGCTTTGATCGCTGCCAACGGAACGATTGACGACGTAGCCGATTGGGGAAAGAGAAGACTCGCATATCCGATAAACGATGTTTTAGACGGATATTATATGGTCATCAAATTTACCTGCGGTCATGATTTTCCCGCGGAACTCGACAGAATTTTCAAGATTACCGACGGTATGCTCCGTTCTGTAATCGTAAAAGAAGAAGAATAATTCAGGAGGATGTCATGGCAGCTTTTAACAAGGTCATTTTAATAGGAAATCTTGTAAGCGATCCCGAATTGAAGCAGACAAACAGCGGTATTCCCGTTACCTCTTTTTCAATCGCGGTAAGCAGACGCTTTGCAAAACAGGGTGATCCGGTACAGGCTGACTTTATAAACATCGTTGCCTGGCGTTCCACCGCGGAATTTATCACAAAGTACTTCACAAAAGGCAAATCGATTCTCGTCTGCGGTTCGCTTCAATCCCGCACCTGGACGGATCAAAGCGGTCAGAAGCGATATTCCACCGAGGTCGTTGCCGAAGAAGTCTCCTTTGTCGAGAAAAAAGCGGACAACGCTGCGGGCGGCGCGATAAATAATTCCGCGCCCTCTCCGTACAGCTCAAGTCCCAAGGACGTCGCCTTTGAGGAAATGTCCACCGACGACGATCTTCCCTTTTGACATTTCCATTTCATTTATAACAAGGAGGTTTTAACATGGATAAGGAAGCTCCAAGATCATCGGGCTACAGGCCGATGAACAGAAGAAAAAAGAAAGTCTGCGCTTTCTGCGCCGATAAGATAGAACATATCGACTACAAGGATGCCAATAAGCTTCGTAAATTTGTTTCCGAACGCTCCAAGATCCTTCCCAGAAGGATTACCGGCACCTGCGCAAAGCATCAGAGACAGCTCACCACCGCAATCAAGCGCGCGCGCCAGATTGCCATTCTGCCCTATATCAGCGACTGATTCAGAGACCGATAAAAATACAAGGAGGCAAAAATATAACAAATGGGAACATTTATAACTGTCCTTAGTTGTTTTCTCATATTCTTTGCCGTTTGTTTGATCGTGCTTATATTGCTTCAATCCGATAAAAGCGGCGGTATGTCAAACGCCATCGGCGGCGGCGCTGCCGAAACATTTTACGGAAAAAGCAAAGGCCGGGCGAAGGACGCGCTGCTCTCAAAGCTCACCACGATCATTTCTATAGTGTTCGTCGTGATAATTGCGGCAATTTACGTTCTGCAATAATCGTCTGATTCCTGTCACGTATTCAATGAACCGCAAATAAAAACCGCCCCTTCGGGCGGTTTTTTGGCTTTTTATATTGACAAATACCCGCTCTGCTGTTAAAATAGAGCGGTGTCCTTATGCCCCCGTAGTAAAGTGGATATTACAAGTCCCTCCTAAGGACTAGTCGTGAGTTCGATTCTCGCCGGGGGTGCCATAGTTTTTAGAAAAAATCAATTGCAAAACAATTGATTTTTTTCTTTTTTGTGCTATAATTTGACATATGGGAGATGGTAAATTAATCATGAAAAAAGACTGCATGTACCTTGAAAAATTAATTGAGTCTATAATATACACTCCAAACGCTTTTAAAATAAATTTGGGAAATGGAAAATCCATTCTATCAATTGTTAGCAATGATAAAGGCATAAATGAATATTTTGCTATATCAGCGATATACGATACTATTATTGACATAGATCGTATAATCAAATACGCATTTGCAGAAACAACAAAATATAACTTACCAGAAACACTAGATGAATACAATCCACTATCTAAGCCAAGTGAGATGGATATAATAGCTTTATACCATATTGAAAATATTGTATTTCGAATTAGTGTTTTATGGGATTTGTTGGCACAGATATGTAATATAATTTTTCATACAGATCAAAAACCTGAAAAAATTTATTATAATAAGTATTTTAGATATTATGAAAATTCTTTTAATATAGCAAAAGATATTATATCATATTTTGATGAAGAAGATAATAATACAGATAAGAATCCTTGGCTCGGTAATCATGCATTTCTTAATGAATACAGGAATCAAATGACACATCGTATCTCACCGAGTATTACTACAATATCCACTTTTGGTTCAATACTTAGACCACCTGCGATGTATATACTACATCGTTCTATAGAAGATTATTATGTTGTATCATCCTATCTATGTCGGGTATTAAACGATTATACGACCACAAATACAGACTGGCCGTCTATAAAATTATAGATTTGAAATGTTTGTTAGCCATTATACTAATATATAACGTTTAATCTCCCACAAAACCCCGCCGCAAACAAATTCTCCTCTTGTTTGCGGCGGGCGCGTTTTTATATCAAAACTTCCTCCCGCATTTCGGGCAGAACGAAAAGTTATCATCAGACTCAAATCCGCAGTCGGGACAACTCCAAACTCCGGATTGAAATCCAGGACGCGTGAAATTCAGTGACGAAATATCTATTGAATCTAGATTCTTCCTTTTCCTCTCAATATCACGCCCTTGCTCTGTGTCCAGCTCGCACACCGCTCCGCAGCATGAAAGCCGCGCGAAATAATGCCTGTTCCACTTGAAAATCGGGATGAAAAAAAGCATGAAATAAGTATATTCAACCCATAAATTCAGATGCCCGAACGCCCCGCACACGGGGCAAACTACATTCCGGTCAGAATTAAGCTGTTTTCTCGCCTGATCTATGCCGAATATCAAAAACATAAACGCTTCCCTTCTCCCTTTCTTTTATGTGTATGCTTTAAAAACATCTCTCACCGAAAAATTCGCACGCAACACGGAAAAACTCATCCGGATTAGTTATAATGGCGGGATGCCCACCATGCTCAAACACATGCATTTTACCGTGCCCGGCTTTTTGAATCAGCCCAGCATAGATCTTATCATAAAAATCCGCCGCAATCGGAGCGGTGTATTCGTCCTCACGGCTCCCTGTCATGAGAATGTCTGTTTTCAGCATTGAAAACGGCTTGTGAAAAAATTTACCGATGGTTTTTGCGTGCGCGGTCACGGCGTGCGTGTCGTTATCCACGACGTTTTCCCATCCTTCACCGTGCATGCTGATATAAAATTCCCTTGCTCCGGGATTGGCTTTAGACGCTTCTCGATCACATTCCACGGTCTCGACAAAGGATGGCATCGGCGTTTCGCCCTCAAAGCTGTCCGCGATGACCTTAATAAACAGCTCCGGCGCCTCAAGCGCTGCGTTTACGGCAGCCAGCGCGCCGCCGCTGCTTCCTATCATATATGTTTTACCTATGTTTTTCTGCTTTATAAACTCAACGACCTGCATTCCCTCGTCATACCACAGATCATCGGGAAAGCTCTTTATTCTGTCCGAACGACCGTGGCCGAGAAAATCGATCAGGATTACTCTGTATTTTTTTGTGAAAAGTTCATATACTCCGTCGAAAATTCTGGATGACGCGGTATTGCCGTGAAGCATCAGAAGAGGATCGCCTTCTCCGTGCTCCTCATACCAGCAGGCGTGATTATTGTAATTATAATATGGCATTATCATACCGTCTTTCTATTATTCTTATCATAAGTTTCTTGCCGCGTACTTTTTATAACCAAATCGGCGCCGCTGCAATCGTCAATGCAGCGGCGCCACGCTTTTATCGCGATTTATGCCGATCTTATTTCCCGGTTATAGTTTCGGTCTGTAAACCGGTATCTGTTTCAGTTTGCGTTCCGGTTTGTGCCGATGTTTCAGGAAGCTTGAACGAAATTATATCCTTGTATGCTTTCAGAGCGTTCTGATATCTTTCCTCCGCTTCGTTTTCGCTTATGCCGATTGTCTGCTTTGAGCGCAAGCATATGATTGTGTCTGCGGGAAGCTGATCAAATCCGGGAAGCTTGTATATGTCGAGATTGCCCAGCATATACGAATACGCGTCATACGAGTCCGCAGGAGCCGCGTCCATAAATTCCACAAACGGAACAAGAAGATCATCATCAAGAAGATCGTCGTAATACGTGCTTTCAAGTAGATATATCTGAGCGTCGCCGGCAAGCAGCTGCTGACGGTACATCTCAAATGTATTCATTTGATTGTCGAAAAGAACATCTCCATTACTGTCTGTATAAATCGAGTATTCTATATAG
Source organism: Oscillospiraceae bacterium (assembly GCA_034925865.1). NCBI lineage: Bacteria > Bacillati > Bacillota > Clostridia > Eubacteriales > Oscillospiraceae > Oscillospiraceae bacterium. The sequence continues at coordinate 78,311 of JAYFRN010000009.1, forward strand.
TTGACATTTATCGAGCCATCGCCGTTGTAATCGTGAAGGACATCCCTGCAGGAGGTCTTAAGGTCATCGAGATGCTGATAGCTTACCGATGCCGGCCCGGCATACATAAAAGTCACGTCGGCGTCCTTTTTTATCGCCATCTGCACAGAGCAAACCACGATGAAAACCACCACGAAAATCCCGGCAACAGTCACCCATTTGTAATGGTACCAATAGTTTTCAACCTTTTGTCGGAAGGTCATTTTATTGACATTCAAAGCTGCACCTCTTTCCTTTCGCATACGTTACGCTGTGTATTGTTTGCTTGGATTTAATAAAATTAAAGCTCCGGCTTCATCGTCGGGAACAAAAGCACATCTCTTATCGACTGTGAATCGGTAAGCAGCATGACAAGACGGTCTATGCCGATGCCCAGTCCGCCCGTAGGCGGCATGCCGTATTCGAGAGCTGTCAAAAAGTCCTCGTCTATATCGCAGGCCTCTTCGTCTCCGGCGGCCTTTGCGGCAGCCTGAGCCTCAAATCGGCCGCGCTGATCAATAGGATCGTTCAATTCCGAAAAGGCGTTTGCAAATTCGCTTCCGAGAATGAAAAGCTCGAACCTTTCCGTATGCGACGGATCGGAAGGCATGCGCTTAGCAAGAGGAGATATTTCAACCGGATGACCTGTGAGAAATGTGGGCTGTATAAGCTTTTCTTCAACATATTCCTCAAAGAAAAGGTTTAGGATATCGCCGACGAGATGACGCTCTTCGTATTTGATGTCATGAGCCTTCGCGGCGGCGCGGGCTTCTTCGACCGTGGTTATCTTCGTAAAGTCGACGCCGGCGTATTTAAGTACGGCATCGCTCATCGTGATGCGTTCAAACGGCTTTTCGAGATCAATCTCCACGCCGTTGAATTCGATGACGGTCTTGCCGCAGACCGCTCTCGCGACGCTTCGGAAAAGTGATTCGGTTATTTCCATCATACCGTTGTAATCCGTGAACGCCTGGTAAAGCTCAAGCAGCGTGAATTCGGGATTGTGGCGTGTGTCCATTCCCTCGTTGCGGAACACCCTGCTGATTTCGTATACTCTGTCAAAGCCCCCGACAATAAGACGCTTTAAATAAAGCTCAAGGGCTATACGCAGATACAGATCAATATTAAGCGCGTTGTGATGCGTAATAAACGGACGAGCCGCGGCTCCTCCTGCAATGTTGTGCAATACCGGAGTTTCGACTTCCATGAAATTTCTGCCGTTCAGAAAGCTTCTTATCTCGGTAATTATACGCGAACGCTTTACGAATACATCCCGAACTTCCGGATTGACGATGAGATCGACATATCTCTGACGGTAACGCAAATCCTGATCCTTTAATCCGTGCCATTTTTCAGGAAGCGGAAGAAGCGACTTTGAAAGCAGCGTGATTTTTTCGCAATGGATCGAAATTTCACCTCTGCGGGTGCGGAATACCTTTCCGAACAGCCCTATAATATCTCCGATATCCCATTTTTTATATGCGGCGAACGTATCTTCCCCGACATCGTCTATTCTGACATACACCTGTATGCGTCCCTTTGAATCGGATATATCAATGAAGTTCGCTTTACCCATGTCACGGCGCGACATAAGGCGTCCGGCAACGGACACCTCACGGCCTTCGTATTCATCAAAATTGTTTTTTATATCCGCGGTATAAGCCGTGACGTCAAAACGTGTAATGAGATAAGGATCATTTCCCGCATTCTTAAGCTCCGAAAGCTTTTCTCTGCGGATACGGAGAAGCTCGTTCAGCTGTTGTGCCTCTTCTGCTTCTGACAGTTCCTCTGCGGGATTGTAAATTTGTTCTTCGGTCATCTTTATGTCTTTGCCTTTCTAAAATTCCGGTTATATCAAAGTATGGCGAGAAGTTCGATCTTAATTACGCCGCCGGGCGTGATGACCTCGATAAGGTCGCCGGGCTTTTTGTTTAATAGTGCCTTGCCGATTGGTGATTCATCGCTGATGAGCGAATTTGACGGATCGGCTTCTGTGGAACCGACTATTTGATATGATGCCTCTTCTTCAAGCTCGGTATCGAATATTTTAACTTTTGAACCGACGGAAACCACCGAGGAAGTCGCGTTGGCGGATATTATTTTTACATTGTCGAGCATTTTTTCGATTTCGGCAATGCGCTTTTCAACCTCTCCCTGCTCGTTCTTCGCTTCATCATATTCACTGTTTTCGGAAAGGTCTCCGAACGAAGTCGCCTGTTTTATAGCCGCGGCAACCTCCTGGCGCCGCGTGATTTTAAGGTATTCAAGCTCGTTCTTGAGCTGATTAAGACCTTCTTCCGTAACAAAGGTATATTTTGTTTGCATATTATCCACTCCTGATATAATTGTTAATAATTTAATTGCAGATATTTCATACTGAACTTTCTTCGCTATTTTTTAGCAATAGCGGTTTCCAGATAATTTCTTGCCGCCACAAGCTGATCATCCTCATCCTCATTTAGAAAATAAAACCTTGACAGCTTTTCATCCGACAGCTCAACTGTTTCATCCGGTGTTACGCCCTTACCTTCAAAATTTTCAGAAAAAGGCGGGCAATAAAGCTGTGAAGAAATAATAAGCGCTGAAAGATCAGGCAGCTTATATACAGATTGAACAGTCCCCTTGCCATAAGTTGTTGTTCCGAATGAGCGTGCCTTTTTATAATCCTTGAGCGCCGCGGTAAACAGCTCCGAAGCAGAAGCCGATGATGAGTTTGTTATCACCGCCATAGGCAGCTTAATCTCGTTGGCATCGCTGTCTCTGCCATCCTCCGTGCCGTCCTTTTTATATGTGCGCACAATCGGTCCCTCCGGAAGAAGGTAATCGAGAATATCGCATACGGCGTTATAATCTCCGCCAGGATTATTTCTTACATCAAACAAAAGCGCCTTCGCGCCGGAGGATATAAGCGAATCGACGGCTGTTTTAAATAGCTCGGCGGCGTTAAGATCGAATTGCGTTATCGCAATATATCCTATGCTGTCGGATATCATCTTATACGAAACACTGTCACGATGCACTGAAGCTCTTTCAACCGTAAAGGCATATTCCTTTTCATCGCGCATGACCGAAATCGTGACAGCAGTGCCCGCGTTGCCTTTAATCTTGTTGGCGGCCGAATAAAGCCCGATATCGGAAACATATTCGTCTCCGACTTTATACAGCATGTCTCCTATTTTTATACCTGCCTTATCAGCAGGCGAGTCTTTTACGACATCGTAAACATAAATCTCGCCGGTAATCTTGTTATAAGAAACATTTATTCCTATTCCACAGACCTCGCCGTTGAAGCTTGCCGTATATTCCGCATATTCCTCTTTGGTAAGATAGCTTGAATATTTGTCGTTAAGCCCGGCGATGTATCCTTTGATTATCATGTCGGACAGCTTGGTTTCGTCAATATCCTTGACATACAGTTCCCGAACAATTTCATCAACATTCGCGAGCTTTTGAAAATCGGATCTTGCATTGTTTATCTCGGTGATTTTATCATCATATGAGCGGCCGACATATACATATGTCAGCTGGAAGGTTATCGCCGCGCCGATTAACATCAAAGCAATCGAGGCTCCGATTGATATTTTACGTTTCATCTGTTAATTCTCTTCATTATTATTTCACCGGATATTTGTATGGTATTTTTACGTAGTCGCCGGGAAATACGGGCGAACCGTTCAGCATTACTGTAAAATGGAGATGGTTTCCGGTCGACCTTCCAGTGCTGCCGACATAACCGATCAGATCGCCTTTTTTTACGGTTGTTCCGCTTTTAACTTTAATTACGGAAAGATGCGCGTAAAGCGTCGAAATCCCGCTGCCGTGATCTATAATGACGCAGTTTCCGTATGTACCTTTTGGAGCGGCGTAGATTACTTTCCCACTGTTCGCGGCGTAAACCGGAGGCGAAGCGCCGTTTGTCCCGATATCTATTCCGTTATGAAAGCTCTCCGTTTCGCCGGTGACAGGGTGAGTGCGGTATCCGTAATTGCTGGTTATGTAATTCGAGCCGTCCGACACAATCTGAAGCGGCCAGCGCATATCACCTTCATATTTTGCTTTTTCATCAATCTGTTTTTGCAGAAGCGTCATCAGATCTTTAAGATCCTTGGCTTCCTGTGCATCCTGATCGGCGAGCTGTTTATAATACTCTTCCTGGTATTTTAAATTATTTATAAGTGTATTTACATCAGATATCTTTTGGTCAAGTTCGATCTTTTTATTTTCCGATTGTTTCAATATCTCATTACAACGCTGTACGGCCACCTCGCGCTCCGCCTTTTTGTTTTCGAGCAGCGTCTTATCATCGGCAAGCTTTTGAATGAGTTTTTTATCATATTCCAAAAAATCGTTCGTAAGCTCCACACGGGAGAGAAAATCGGAAAAATCAGCGCTGCTTAAT
>JAYFRN010000010.1 GCA_034925865.1 Oscillospiraceae bacterium
ACTTTAGGCTATGTCGTAACCGAAGGAAAATCGCTTGTTTACAACGGCAAAACTCTTTATGAAAGCAATTCGCCTTCATCCGCGGCCTTCACCTTCGAATCTGACGAAGGAAGCGTAATCGACTGTGCGAAGGGCGGAACCGTAAAGCTTTACGTCCCGGCCGACAGCCTCAAATACAAGCTCATCGGACTCAAGCTCAACGGAGAAACGGCTCAATACACAGTCGACGAAAACAATGTCATGACCTTTACCGTCGCAGACGGAAAAACATATGTCGATTTTGTATACGACAAACCGGTTGCCGACGGAGAAAAGCCCGGCGACGATAAGCCCAGCGAAACGACCCCGGATAACGGCAATCTGAAATGGATAATAATCGGATCAGTTGCGGCTATTGCCGTTATAGCGGCTGTCTTGTCAGTCATCGCACATAAAAAAAAGAAAAGCAAATAATTAAAATCATCAAAAAGGCGCGGAAATCCCGCGCCTTTTTGATGCAGAAATACAAAGCTTCTTTGAATAGAAGCCGTACGAATTAATAAAACCGCTTATTTATTAACTCGGCATTTAAATAATTACAGCTTAAAGAGAGAAAAGACTCTGGTATATGGGCTTTTCTCTCTTATAAAACACGACTTATTTAAATGCCGTTTTAATAATTGTCTGCTGAACAATCATAAAACACATATGGCAGTAAGAAAGACATGAAAAACATGATTACACAGACGGCAATCAATAGATACTGAACTCTAAAATCAATGGCTGGTTTTTCAATTGCTAAAACTTCAATAGACATTATCTGTATTTTCACAAATATTAACTGAGTTTTAACAATTTTTTTCGTTATCTTGCAATTATGGTTAATTTATGCTATACTAATTAATAGTTATTAAGTTTTTACGAGGTGTTTATGAAAAGAATAATGGCAATTATCCTTTCCGCGCTTATGCTTACCGGGCTGTGCGCGGCCGCGTCTCCCGGTGTTTACGCCGAAGAGAAAACCGAATATATCTTCTCTGATTCCTTCGAAGATTATGAAGACGGCAAACTGCCCGGAAACGGATGGTCTGTAATTAAAGGCTCGGGCACAGAGGGAATCGTCACATCCGAAGCCGCCAACAATGGCAAAAAATCTTACTACAGTACCAATAACTCGGGACTAAGGTCAAAAAATATTCCCGTTACATCCGGATCATATTATAAAGTTTCTGCCGATGCCATAATTTCTGAAGGCAGCGCCCAGCTTTATGTCGAGTTCTGGAAGGGAAACAGCCGCCTAACTCCCGTTGAAATTTTAACGTTTTCAGGTTATGACTGGTCGACGGCCACAACAACCGTTCGCGCTGTCGACGGCGCTGAATACATGACAGTTTTGCTTTATCAAAGCGACGGCAATGTTGGCGCCGTTAATTATGATAATGTGCTCGTTTCGGTCGGCAAAGACCCAACTACCACAGATATAACAATGAAGCAGCTCGTTACGGGATATCCCCGCCTGTTCTTTACCGCCGCGGAAGCAGATTCCGTAAAAGCGAAAAAGGACGACAAGACACCCAATTACGCAAACACCACCAACCAGTCAGTATGCTCATACATTATTTCAACCGCGGACGCATATCTCAAGGAAAACTCATTCGCTTGTAGCTATTACAACGGATACCAAGTTACATATGATTTGCCGCTAAAACAGCCGGGGCCGCGCGAAAATCCGCCGGAATACGGTCATTCCGGTCAGTATCCGTATTGGACCGGTTTGGGAGGCGCGATAAAAGCGAGAATACAATATCCCGCGATGGCGTATTTCCTCACCGGAGACGAAAAATACGCGCGTCTTGCCACTGATTACTGTATGTGGCTTACCGAATGGACAAGCTGGTCCGACCCGACATACGGAGACGGGCTTGCATGCCTGGACAGTGGATATATCACAATGGGCGTATGCACCGCGTATGACCTGCTCTACGATTATTTCACCGACGAAGAACGCAGTGCCATCAAAGAAGCTATATACAAGTATTCTATTATCAATCAGCTTAAAGTATGGAACCTGACCATAGACCATAACGTTCAGATGGTCATTACCTCGTCAATGGCTGCAGCCGGATGCCTTCTGCTCGGCGAATACCCGGAAGCAAACGCCGCCGTTGTAAAGGCCCTGGAATATTTCAAGGTATTCCTTGACAGAAGAGTAAGCACCGAATCCCACGAGGGTACCGGGTATACATCACTGACCATCGAATACATGATGACCGCGGTCGACATAATCAACCGCGTCACGGGCGACACAAGCATCATAGACCACGAGTATCTCAACGAATTCCTGTTCAAATGGCTCGTGGCCGCCGGAGACAGCTCCAACGGCATTTTCCCTGTAATCAGCGACACCTCTGAAGGCGCAGGATTTTTCGTGACTGCCTCAATTATCAGTAAGTTAACCAATAACCCGCTCGCCGGATACTATCTGACGCGCGCAAAGGTATATTCAGCTTCGCTTGAAGGACTTATCTACTGCATAAACGATCCGGTTTCCGCCGTCCCCGGACAGGATCTGCAGTCGGTGAATATCAAAGGCGCGGGCTGGGGCGCGATGAGGACCGGCTGGAACGCGGGCGACACGCTTTTCGTGTTCTCCTGCAGCAAATCCGCAATGGGTCATAATCACCCGGACAACAACAGCTTTGATATTCTTCGCAACGGTGTCGCCCTCGCGACCGATCCCGGTTATGAGGATTATTCGCCCGGAGACAAC
>JAYFRN010000011.1 GCA_034925865.1 Oscillospiraceae bacterium
TGTATCGCTATGTCTGTTATTGTCCTGAACCTGAAAAAGGTTCTTTGCGCCTTTTTTGTGTTCCTATATTGTTTGCTAATAACACATCATCTACCGCAGCGAAATTTGAAATTCGTATTTGTTCAGTAGACATTACTTACACCGAGGATTACAACATTGCCTGTCAAAAGCTCTGTGAAAAGCTCGGTATGCGGAAAGAAGGACTGTTCCGCGAATTTGTTTCTTTTGCCAACGGAGAGGACGGTAAACCGATTTATGAAAACACATATCAGTATGCGATTTTAAAATCGGAATGGATTCAAGAATGAGAGGACGGAACGGGCAGCCGTCGCCCATTGTGGAGATGTGGGAATGTCACCCCGCCTAATTCTTATCATAAGATAAAAAGCTCTCTGATCTTAATTGACCGGAGAGCCTTTTTTATTATTTACAAATGGACGCCTTTGCGAGGGCATTGAAAATTGACGAGCATACAGCAAAGAAAAGATTCAAACTCGACAAATACGTAATAAGCGTGTCTGACTTAGCAAGGAGAATGGCGAAATAACTTATATAACAAAAGCGCCAAACACTAAAACATTAAGGAGCAGTTCCCTGCTCCTTTTTTTCTTTGCTTTTCTGTGCTTTGAAAAAGTGTGTACTAAAACGTGTACTAAGATGAAAAAAGCCTTGAATTGCATTGCAATTCAAGGCTTTTTTGGTGGGGGAAGGTGGATTCGGACCACCGAAGTCAGAGACAACAGATTTACAGTCTGCCCCCTTTGGCCGCTCGGGAATTCCCCCGTATATATTTGGTTGCGTGGAGCTGGTGAAGGGAATCGAACCCCCAACCTGCTGATTACAAATCAGCTGCTCTGCCAATTGAGCTACACCAGCAGATTGCGTTCTATGTATATAATATGGAAAACAAACCGCATGGCACAATAATTTTGTTATTCGATCTGTTAAGCATCTCACTCGCAACGGGTGTTATTCTAACATAACATAGAGAGTTTGTCAATATCTTTTTTAAAATATTTGATTTTTTTGTTTCTAGTAAGATGGAAGGACATTAAATTATTAATAAGTCTGCGGATAATCACTGCTTTCGTAAGTAGCTCGCTCTGTACTGATTGAAATTTCGTAAATTCATGATAAAATATAAAATAATCCAACCGATTCATTCCTTCGGTTACTTAATATATAGACAACATGTTGTAAAAAAAACGTAAGTGAGGTGACATAATTGACGGATAAAGCCCAGCTCTTTAAACTTTTTGAAGATGAATATATTTCAAAGGTTTTTGGATTTTGTTGCTTGAAAACAAACACAAAAGAAGATGCGGAGGATTTAGCACAGGATATTTCCTGTCAGATTATCCGTTCGATTCAAGCAGGTAAAGCTATTGAAAATTTCAATGCTTGGGTATGGAGTATATCTAATCACACTTTTTTTAACTGGCTGCGAAATAAAAAGCACGGTTCTACAATGTATCTTACGGAATTGTATCCGTCAGATGAAAGCGTTGAGGATGAATATGAATTTAAAGAACAGAAAGCGCTCTTGCGTCGAGAGCTTTCATTAATGTCCGGTAATTACCGGGAAGCGGTCGTGATGTACTATTTTTACGGAAAATCCTGTGATGAAATAGGTAAAGCTCTGGGCAAGAGCTCAGGAACAGTCAAATGGTGGCTTTACGATGCCAGAAAATTTATAAAAGAAGGAATGAATACCATGAGAGAATACGGAGAGAAAAGCTATAAACCCGGCACTTTGCGCCTGTCATGCCAATGTAATCCTGGAGCTGATTACGAACCCATGAGCTGTGTAAAGAGAAAATCCACACAAAATATTTTGCTCACCGCTTACAGAGCGCCGGTAACAATCGAAGAATTATGTATAGAGCTTGGAATATCAGCTCCTTATATCGAAGACGAAGTTAATTATCTTGTCAAAAATCAACTGATGAAAAAAGTTAAGGAAAAGAAATTTCAAACAGATTTTGTAATTCTGCCGGGACAAAATTGCACAGGTGATAAAATCTATAAAGAATGCTTTCCTGATTATTATAAGAAGCTGATTGAGTTTATTGAAGCAAACAAGGTAAAGCTTTCACATGATAAGTTCAATACCGCTGTATTTACATGGGGACGCCTGTTGTGGGTATATATTCACATAATAACTGATATTATGTTATGCAAATTTAAACGCGAAGAATGTAATATTGTTATGTACCGTGATATTCCTGATCGTCCGGCCGGCGGTAAATGGATTGCTCTTGGTTTTGATAACAGTTATTTCTTTGAAAACAAACCGGAATGGAAAGAATATCAGCCTTTTGACGGACCGGTTCATAAATGCGAAAATGATTCTGCTCAAGGGTTTTTCCATTATTGGAGCGGACTTGACAGCTCAATATATTTTGATATCCCTTACGGAGTGTTCGCTCTTTGCCGAGATGTGATAAAAGGTGATATAAAACCAGAGAATTTAACAGACGAGCAAAAGAATTTGTTCAGTGTTGCGCTTGAAAAGAAGCTGTTTATCAGAAATGAAAGCGGCTTCCGGCAAAACTATTATTATGTTTCTGAACACGAACGAAAGGAGATCGAAAAAATAGCCTTTTCTTTTTATGATACGGCAAAAGATTATTTCAATATCGCTTATGACCTTGTTTTAAAAGAATATTTACCTGCAATTCCGAAGAACTTACATTGGCAGGCCGGCAATTTTCTATCAAATCATTTGAACACATTTGTTACCTGTTCATTATATGAAGCTTTTAATGCGGGTAAACTGTCAAAGCCGGACGAATTTAATAAGGAATGGCTCAGTCTGTTTGCTTCGGAATAATAAAGAAGCTACAAACTTTATCAAAGCTCCGATAAAAATCGGAGCTTTGATTATGTTGACTTATTTTATTCGCCGGTAACGCTCGTTCCTTCTGAATTACCTCGTCTGCAACCGAAACGCGCGGTTTTTCTGTTTTGCCTGTTTTGCATGGGCAGCTTGCCGTTATCGATAGCGGCGATTGCCTTATCATATTGCTCCTGAGTGATTTTACCGTCAGCTAAGCTCTGAGCAAGGCGCTCTTTAGCTTTGGCTATAATATCGGCTTTCTGTTCATCCGTGAGTTCGGATTTCGCAATTCCGAAAAAGCCGCCTTTACCGAGAAAAGGCAGCTTGCCGTTATCGATAGCGGTGATTGCCTTATCATATTGCTCCTGAGTGATTTTGCCGTCTGCTAAGCTCTGAGCAAGGCGCTCCTTGGCTTTGGCGATCATTTCGGCCTTCTGCTCGTCCGTGAGTTCGGATTTCGCAATTCCGAAAAAGCCGCCTTTACCGAGAAAAGGCAGCTTGCCGTTATCGATTGCGGCGATTGCCTTATCATATTGCTCCTGAGTGATTTTGCCGTCAGCTAAACCCTGAGCAAGGCGTTCTTTAGCTTTGGCGATGATATCGGCCTTTTGTTCATCCGTAAGCTGTACGTATGTTTTTTCATTGCTTTGCGTACATATTGACGTACTGTCACAGTTATTGGATGCAGCGGCTGATCCGGCGCCTGCCGCCAATGACGTGATACTTAATCCTCCCGCAATTGTCAGTGCAAGAAGGCCTACTGTTAATTTGCTGATCATTTGATTACCATCCTTTCGTGTTCTCTGGTTCGTTCAATTGTTTGTTGAAGCTGCTGATTATATATTATTATAATGGCAATAAAATACTCTCGACACACATTAAAAGCCTTTGATATATGGACTTTTAAAATGCGTATAAAAAATTTATTGCCGTTTTAATAATAAACTCTTTTATTTTTTTAGCTCGGTGTTATTGATTTTATTCTTTGCTTTTTCGGCTATAAGCGGGGCCAATTCATATATTATATCAACATTTTTCCCCACTTCAGGCGAATGCGTCACAATAATGATGCATTTGTTTTCATCATGCGCTAATTTTTTGAAAATGTCTATTACATCCTGCTGAGTTCCTAAATCAAGATTCCCCGTTGGCTCATCGGCTAGTATAATGTCGGGATCATATGAAAGCGCTCTTGCGATAGCGACCCTTTGCTGTTCGCCTCCGGAAAGCTTGAGAATCCTCCGTTTAGCTTTTGTTTCATCAATATCTACCTTATGGAGTGTTTCCATTGCATGAATCCTCTTGTCATTAACCTTTTTCCCTGACACATCCAGGGAAAGCTCAACGTTTCGAAGCGCCGTATATTGCGGCAATAAATTAAAGCCTTGAAAAACGACGCCGACAAACTTGCTTCGATATTTATATTTGTCTATTTTACTTATGTCTTTGCCGTCATATAATATTTTGCCGCTTGTTGGTGTAGTTAATCCGGATAAAAGGGAAAGCAAAGTGGTTTTTCCCGCGCCTGATTTACCCATTATTCCATAAACCTTCCCTTTTTCAAATTCATAATTCAAGTTTTTTAGAACATCGGTTTTTCCATCATCATAGGAAAAAGATAAATCTTCCAATTTCAATAAGCTCATAATTATTACTATTCTCCTTTTATGCTCTTTCGCTCAGAATTTTAAGCGGCTCATATCGCATGATGAAAATGACCGCCGACAGACTTGCCAATATTGTCAAAGCAATACCGATGAACATCAATTGAAAAACCACCTGCATATCTGTCGATGCGTTTAGCGTGGAAATATAATTTATCTGAGTGTTTCTATTGCTCATGCTCCCGTCTCCAAATGATCCGCCTCTGAAATTGCCTCCCTGTCTGCCAAAATTATTGCTTTGCTCCTGCTGTAGAGCTTCTTGCGCGGAGATCTGGGATTCGAGCAAAGCATTTGAAGTCGGAACAGAAGCAACCGCTCCGACCGCGGCTCCTAAAATAATTGCGACGAATGTAACGATTAATAACTCTGATACAAACTGTAAAGCGACCTTGCCTTTTTTCATACCTATTGCCGTGAGAACACCAACCTCGTATTTGCGTTCGCGGATATTGAAGATATTCAGAACAACCAAAATTATAGCGCCTATTATTAAAACAATCAGGAGTAATGTATTTGCATAATTTGCTGTGTTTATAACAGGTACGAGGCTGTTTTCATAACTGTTGATATCAGTGGACGAAACAGTATAATCCTCGCTCAAACCCATTTGCCTGACATCAGCCTTAAAAGCGTTAAAGGAATCCGCGTCGGCGAAAATATACGTACCGGAGGTGTTCCCGCTCATTGCAGTCGAACGCTCTCTGCCGTAATCATCGGTTTCAATTGTGGCGTTATCGCTTGTGTATGATATCGCTTTTTCCAAAGCTCCGTAGCTTGTGTAAATCTGGTTGGCGGGGTCTCCCGCTGTGGAGAATTGCCTGAAATTGTTTGCACTGCCCGAATTCGTATTATTATAAATACCCTTTACAATAAAATTAAAAGTTTGTTCTTCGTTATTCGGATTAGTCAGTGTAATGGTATCTCCGATCTTTATATTGTTGAACAGGCTTAGTTCGTCGCTGATGATACATTCGTATTTATCAGAATCGACGTCAAATATTTCACCGTCAGTTATTTTACAGACACCGGTCAGAAAGTTGTTCATGGCGTCATATGAGCTGTATCCGGTAATTAAAAACTGTCCTTGTGTGCCAAAACTCATACCTCTGCCGCCGTTCATACCGCCGGGAAAATTGTCTGATCGCGTATCATTCTGCGTGTCGTTTACGGTTGTATCGGTTTCGACAGGCTCTATAACCGAACCGTTTACAGAGGAGGAAATTGTATAAATAAAATCCTTGACATAACTTGAGCCAGCATATTTTTTCAAATCGTCCAAAGAAAGGTTATGCTGACCGGACAGCATGCTCCTGATATCTCCGCCTTCGGATCGTGCCTTTTCCATCATTGCTTGTCTGTCAATAGATATTGTACCGGTAACTGTTATATTTGCAAGACCTTCTTCCTCAGCTTTTTTCGCCGATTCTTTTACTGATAGCGCGATGCAGGACGAAACGGCTATTATAAAAACAATAATTCCGATTAAAACGTTCCGCCCTTTTGAACTCGTGATGTTTAAAAACGCATTCTTAATAATAAACATTTTTTCTCTCCGATTGAAAATCATTTAAACCATCTGATTAAATTATAGATAATCAGAATGAACATCCCTTGTAATTAATCTGAACACCCTCTGAAATAATGGTTACGGTTAAGAGATCAAAATTTAACCGGTTCACATAAATAAGCAAGCAGAGTCTTTTCTCTCTATTGATTGGTAATAATTTAAACGCTGAGTTAATAAACCAGTGGTTTAATAATTAAACCAAAATTCAAAAATGCGGTTATTGAAACAACTGTATTTATGCCGTATAATAAAATTAGAACAAGCGCTTGTTACTTTATAACAGCATAGGAAACAATGCGAAATTAAATCCATTAATGTACAGAAAATCCGCGGACAGAGCAAAACTGTCCGCGGATTTTTGGTAGGTACGGTCGTTTTTATGAAAAGCTTCGAAAACTTTGATATATTGTATATTGAGTTTCTTGCCAGGCTTCTTTTCAAGGAAGCCGCGTATCTATATCAATCAAATCCAATTTTCTTTTTTCTTATGAATATCTGGTAATAGATAATGAACATCAGCGAAGTCACTGTCCATGTCATCGGATAACTGAACAGAACCGTTGTGAAATCGGGATATACGGGCACCGCAGCATACAGCCATATAACGCGCAATGCGCATATGCCGAATCCGGTCATTATCAGCGGTATTAATGTGCTGCCCATCCCTCTGAGCGAACCGGAATACATCTCGATACATACATATGTTATATATGTCGGCACCAGATAACGAAGAATGACCGCACCCTTTTCGATTACCGCCGGGTCATCGCTGAAAAGGTAAAAAATATAAGTTCCAAAAAAATACAGAATAACGCTTATCAAAACGGTTGCCGCCGATGAAATTCCCAGACAGGTGCGCACGCCCTTTCTGATTCGATCATTTAGCTTCGCGCCGTAATTCTGACCGACAAAGGTTGTGAGCGATATCCCGAATGAGCTTATGATCATCCAGAACATTGAGTCTATTTTTGAATATGAGGTCCAGGCTGCGATTGTATCGGTGTCGTAACCGTTTACAAAGCTTTGGATAATAATATTTGAAAAAGAGTACATCAGGGTCTGAAAACCGGCAGGCAGCCCGATCGAAATGATACTTTTTGATATATACTTATGAAATTTAATGCTTCTGATTTTAAGCTGATATGATTCCAGCGATTTTGTAAGAGAAACACAGATGAGAATTGCGCTGATCAGTTGTGAAAGGATGGTCGCCCATGCCGCTCCGGCAATGCCCATTCGCAGAGTAACGACGAAGAATAAATCGAAAATAATATTTATAAAACAACTTACTATGAGAAAATATAACGGTCTCTTGGAGTCGCCTATAGCTCTTAATATTCCCGAGCCGATGTTATAAACAAGATTCGGTATCAGTCCGTAAAAATATATGCGTATATACGTCAGAGAATAAGGCATTAATTCTTCGGGCGTATTCATCGCTTTTAATGCGTACGGAGCGGCAACCAATCCCACCACCATTATTATAATACCACCAGTTATCGCAAATGCCATTGAGGTGTGTACGGCATTCCCGACATCCTCGTCTTTACGCGCGCCGTAATACTGGGAAATAATAATTGTGGCGCCTGAGGATACGGCAATAAAAAAGCCTACAAGCACATTTATAATTGTGCCGGTAGTTCCGCCTACTGCCGAAAGAGCCTCTTTGCCGATAAAGCGACCGACGACGACGGCGTCGGCTGTGTTGTACAGCTGTTGAAAAAACGATCCGAGAAGCATCGGGAAGAAGAAGATAAGCAGCTGCTGCCAGATGACGCCCTCTGTAATACCATGCTTGTTATCTGATTTATTTGTAATCGCTTTAGTCATATAAATCTGTGTTTGCCTTTCAATATGCCATAAATAGTAAAGCCCTGCGTAAAACACAAGGCTTGTTTATTAAAATGATAATTAAATAATACCAATTTATAAAAGAGAAAAGCCTATATACCAGAGCCTTTTCTCTTTTATAACGGTAAATATTTTAATTACGCGCCAATAAAAAATCATAAAGCAACAAAAAGGTTAAAGAGATTTATACACATTTGCGGCTTGACTCCGGTTGCTTAATGTCGACATATTATAGCATATTAATTCCGGAGTTTCAATATAGATAATAAACCATTAAAAACATTATATTTTCAATTTTTTGTTTGTACTGAATAAGTTATAGCTTTTAAATTTAATATTTGTTGATTTTATGGTCTTAAAGAAGACCATTACTACAACGGTGTTATAGGCAGAGCGCCCGCGGGGAGATTGGAAATCAAAAGAATATTTCACTAAACATAACGGTAAAAAATGCAACAATTATTAAGCGGCATTGAATATTGTATAATACAGTTCCTTTGATTGCCGCCTGTATAATTCTTTTTTCATATTTTCTTTACTGTCGCATGCGTTTTATGATTTTTTACAGACATTAAATAAGCCTTGCCTAATAAGAGAGAAAAGCCTGTATACAAACTCCTTTTCTCTCTTTAGGCGATAATTATTTAGTTTTCGAGTTAGAAATTTGTAATTCTCAAGGCAGATATTAAATAAAAGTTTTTTTAATTGACATGCGATTTTAAATATAGTATAATTTACATAGTATATAATTTTTATGATTGACTAATCCGGAGATAAAGCTTTGTTAAAATTCATTGATTTCTGCTTCAGAATTCTATCTTGCATTATTCCCAAAAAATACCGTGAGAAATATTTCAGCTTCGTTAAAAGCGAAGGAATATTATACATTGTTTTCGGTGTGCTCACGACTATTGTCTCCTATGCCTCTTATATCATAATGACGCGCCTTTTCGATGCGGATATGTATGTGTCAAAAACAATATCCTGGATATGCGCGGTTACATTTGCATTTATCACGAATAAGCTCTACGTTTTTAAAAGCAATGCCAAGCTAAAAGGCGGCCTTATTTGGGAAATATTTTCTTTTTACGCCGCCCGGCTTTTATCTCTTGGCATAGATCAATTTCTCCTTTGGCTGCTTGCCAATCCTCCATTCTTACTCAATGACATTGTCGTATTGATAATATCAAACATTATTACACTGATTGTTAATTATATTCTCAGCAAACTGATTATTTTCCGTAAAACAGATCCCAAAAATATAGAAGTAAAAGACAATACACATAATAACAGTCTTTAGAAAACACTAATTACTGTACAAAGACGGGATGTGCATATGATATTTCCTTCTCTTTTATTTACAGACAGCGAGTTTTCACTGCCGAAAGCTCCGGACGAAGAATTCTTCATTGATATAAAGCTCAGCGGAATTTTTGATTTTGATACAAAGAGAATTCTTTCGGTGCGGTGTTCTTCCGCTGACGAAATATTTGCGCGTCAATCTTTTTTTCAAGCCTTGAATAATAATGCTTTCCTGAACGAATTGAATTCGCTTTTAAATATTCTATCGGAAACAGCTTATCAAAGACGTCATTACGAATCCGCGAAATCGGAAGCCGAGGCTTCGGTCTATTACCTAAATTACGCAAAAGCTTTTTACAAATTTGCTGAAGAATCTGTTTACCTTGGCGGAACAGGTTTTTTCAACAACCGTTTCCGCGATTTTTGGCAAGCTGACGCCATATGCATTCATACGCTTGATGATGAAATCAAACGCGCTTCGGACGCGTTGACAAGAATAAACTCCTGCATACTGTCCTCCGATGACAAACAGCTGTTAATTTCTCAATACGATGTTGACAAAAACAAGCAGGAAAGTTTCCCGTCAATACTCCGCAGATGCGCTTACGAGCTTGGCCTGGAACCCCGAAAAATTTCAACTTCGACTTCGAAGCCCTCTGTTTATCTGATTTCTGCGCTCGAAAGTCTTTATAAAAATGAGTTTTATATTTTGAGAAATTTTCGCGAAAACGCGGAAACAATATTGAACCCTTCTCTCCTTAATTATATCACAGAAATAAACTATTATATTTCAATCCGTAAATTTTATGAAAAACTGATAAATTTAGGATATCCGATGACTTATCCGACTGTTTCTAAGAACAGAAAGCTGAAGCTGCGGAACGCGTATGAAATTTCTCTTGCTTTAAAAAGCGAAAACAAAAGCTCTGTCGTACCTAATGACGCAGACTTTGACGAAAACGGATCATTTTTCTTTCTTACAGGCGCAAACGGAGGCGGTAAAACGACATTCATCAGAACGGTTGCGCAATGCCTTGTGCTTTTCATCGGAGGCTGTCCTATACCGTGTGAAAACGCCGATATATATCCTTTCACGACAATATTTACGCATTTTCCTAAAGACGAACGATTTGATTCCGTAGGCAGACTTGAAGAAGAAAAATTGCGTGTTGACGAAATTTTTAAAAAATGCAATGCTGATTCCTTTTCTTTCTTCAATGAAACATTCTCGGGTACGGAAGAAAACACGGCTATTTCACTGACAATCGAAACCGCGAATAAATTCAGCTCTATTCCATCCTTTGGTATATATGTAACACATTTTCACGAAGTTGCCGAATGCGGAATACCGGTCATGAACGTTCTTGTTGATGAGAATGATGCAAATCGGCGGACATTTAAGGTTATGCGTTCCGCCGGAATCAAGAATTCATACGCGGAAGATATTTTGAGGAAATATGCCCTGAGTAAATATGATTTAGTAAAGCGGCTTAATAAGCACCAAGGATATAAGGATCCTGTTATATGAATAAATTATCGCTTCTTTTTAAGCTTCCCGAAAGCTCGCTTTCCGGCGACATCGATCCGGTAACAGAATCTGCGATATATGACCTGTCAATAGACCGCGCCACGGAATATGTAATTCCGGATGTCACAAAGCGTAAATATTTTCTGTATGTACTATCTCATCCACTGTTGATTCGCGAAAATATTATTTACAGACAGGAATTATATTCTGATTTTTATAATATCCCGCTTCTTTTCGAAAAGCTGTCTGCTGAATTATTGCGAATAAATGAACAGGCTCGCGAATTTGAGTCCACAAGAGCATCTATGTTCTCATTAAAAAGGCTTAATAATTCTACAGCCGCAATTTCCTCCGCCGCCTCTTCGCTCGAAATGACTGCCATATATGTTACACATACCTTCGACAGCATAAAATCCTTATCCTCATTACTAATGAACTTCGATATCAAATCCGAAGGTCTTTTATCCATTCGTTCTTTTCTCAATAGATTTTGCGACTCTGAAGCATTTTCTGAAATATACCGGCTTTCCCATAATTTTGCCGATATAGAAGCCAAGAATATGTTCGATCTTTACCTTAAATTTGACAATTCGCTATTAATGACCTCATGTGAGCTGTTTTCTTTTGGAATATCATCTGAAAAAGCGGAGCAGCACAGTATAATGAAGTTATTATCAAGGAAGAAAGAACATGTAAGCTCGTCATCTGTAACAATAGAAACTGACGATGTAAACATACGGATATCACTTTTAAAAAATGCTTTTGCGGAAATAGAACAGCTTTTTGCAGTTATTTTAAACGAATTAAATTCTATGTTTACAACCGCAGTCAAGGAACTCGATTTTTACGAATCCGCTCTTTCTTTCGGAAATTGTCTTCCCGCTGTCGGTGTGCCATGTGTCATACCGGATATACTTCCGGAAAGCGAAAACACGATAAAATGCGTCACACTTTATGACCTCTATCTGTCGGTATCCTCCGTGAGTGTTTCGGCTGTCGTTCCAAATGATGTTTCATTTGGGCCGGCAACAAAAGGAGTTTTAATAAAAGGCAAAAACAACAGCGGAAAAACTGTTTTCCTTCGTTCTATAGGTACTGCTCAGCTCTTTGCTCAGGCAGGGCTTCCGGTCTGCGCCGAAAGCGCGAGCATATCCATCCGCCGAGGGCTTTATACTCACTTTGCCGCCGCCGAAAAAGAACTGAACGGATATCAATCCGCGGGAAGATTTGAACAGGAAGTCTCTGATATTGCCGATATTGTACGAAAAGCAGAAAGCTGTTCTCTTGTCCTGATGAACGAGACATTTCAGACAACCTCTTATTCCGAAGGCGCGGAAGGCATATTTAATATTCTTAAATACTTCGAGGAAATGAATATAACCTGGGTGTTTGTTTCGCATCTTAACGACATTTTTAAAATGTTTTCCTGCGATGGAAGCAGAATAATGCTTTTGGGCACATCGGAAAGCACAAAATACAAACTTGACAGTATAATTTATTAAATGGAGATGATTGAAAGTGACTGCGGCAGGCTGGATATTTATAATTCTATTAATTATTATCGCCGTACAGACAGCAATCAAGCATTATAAAGGTAATAAAAATGTTGATTATTACTGTGGCTTCGAAAACTCTTCTGTGACATCATACGGAGAAGGTATTTTTACCGAAGTTTTCAAAGCAAAGCATAAATATACCTTTAATCTTTATCATTCATCGGTCAGTCTGACCGGAGGCGCCTTTTTTCTCGATGAAAGCGGCAAAATTATTGCGAACAGTCTCCCGGTTCAATTCGTCCCGAATGGTACTGAAACAATCGTTGTTAAGCATAAAGTAAAGTTTCCTGTACGCGGAATCTGCTCCTTTTCCTCAACTCTGTCAACCGATACTCCGCTGGGCTTTGGCGAAACTGGCAATCAATTCATACCGCATGAATTAAATGATAAATCCGGGCTTTTTGGACAAACGGTTGTTTATCCTCCGATATACGCTCCTGATCAATCTGTCGTAAACGAAAAGTCTTTAATTAAAGAAGCTCTTGTGCTGCTAAATTTACGTTGTTCGATAAGAGATGACGGAGAAGTTCCGGGCAATCCGGCCATGCTTGAAATGCTTATATCCCTTTGTTCAAATATTGAACTCATAAGCGGATTTGGAAATGACACCGGACTTGTTATCGTTTCGGGAGGCACATATTTCCCGGATAGCGGATATATAAGCAAGGCAGACTCAGATTTTACGGTTTCGGATAAATTTACACCGAATTCACCCGAATTATTTAAATTTTTGGCATCGATAGATTATAATGTCCGCAGACAACATATCAAAAATATTTTTGATTCATTTTCCGCACAGAATACTGTTGTTCCGGATGAAATTTTTCTCATAACCGGTTATATCGACGATAATCTGATTTCCTTCTGCGATTATATTAAGACACTTTATTCCGGGCAAAAAAATATACACATCGTAATACCATATTCAGGTGAATACGTTCAGGAGTGCGGCGACCCGAGGATAATTACAGTTAAAACAGGAGGCTGTAAAATATTATGATAAAGATAAATCTAAAAATGCTTTTTTGTCTAACTTTTTCATTATTTCCGGTAGCCTATGTATTACTCATCAGACATTGTACTGAGATATGGTATTTCCCTTATATTTTCTATCTATATCTATCATTGTTCTTTGCAGCCGGAGTCGTTTTAAAATCTATATCCTTTTCACTTTTAAACCGCGCTGAGGAAAAGCATAAGAATACGACGAATTTCAAAAGATTATACGCGGCTCATAAAGCTCCGCCGGCCTTGCGCGCTTTTTATATCGTACTTCCTTATGTTGTTTTACTTATATTGTCTTTCTGCCTTGAAGGCTTGATTATTCCTTTTAACTCAATGATCGGCATCGCCGGAAAACAAGCAACACACTCGCTTTTTCCATTTTTATTTGCCGTCGCTTCATTCGCATACGGCGCAGTCTCCGCAACGTTAACCGGTATATCTTATGTTAAGCATACGTCAAATACCAACATGCTTATATACGTTAATATTCCGGTATTTGTATTTATTATTATTTTTTTAGGTTCGTTAAATGATGTCAACAAAACCCTTGCGTATTATCGTACTTTTATTTTTTCAATGATACTGTTCCTGATTATTTATTTTATGCAGCGAACAATACGTAGGCAATCCGAAGTTTTTAATTGCTATTATACAGGTGAATTCAATACATATTTAAATTCTGTTAATTTCGAAGCTGTTTATGCTCGAGTATCTGCGATATCAGGTTATCTGGGGCTGGCTGTATTGATCGCATATCCTACATATTTTTTTGTGTATCTTCCATCCAAATATATCGCAATATTAAACGGTACAGGTATAATTTTCGCCGAATCTCCTTTTTTTCCGGATATAGCAACAATTGTTTTTTCATCTATAGCGGTGATAATGGGGATAGTGCTTAAAATTCCCCAAGTTAAAGCTTTCATGAAAAACATTTACTTATGTAAATTTAAATCTGACTATAGTACCGATAAATCGCCTTACAGATCTTTTATATCTTGACATTAATGTCCATTTGATGTAATATATATAATATAATCGTAATAGAAAGGTCATAATTATGAAAAAGCTGAAGCAGTATTCAATATCATTGCTCGTTATGCTGATAATTAACCTTATTTCTTATTATTTTCCATTTATACTAACCTCTTCTTACACACAGATTTCAACTCTCATCGGCGGCAACAGAGACGCCACAAATATCATGGGTATAAATATAATATCATCGTTTGCCTTCTGCATTATACTTTCTGTCATATATATATTCTTCGAAAAAAATAAATTATCAGAAGACAGCGCTGACGGCATTTCAAAAGAATCAATAAAAAACTACGCAATAACAAATGCCATATCTTATATAATAATTTCGCTTCCTGTCAGTATTTATTTTCTTATTCTCGGTGTCTCAAATGTTTATAATAATTCATTGTCAGAGTTGGCGTCGCAAAAATTTGCCGGTCAGTATGAAAACGGCTTCCTAATAAACTTTTTTTCGCCGCAGTTGGCTTTTTTCAGACTCACGAGAAATTTTTTAGCAGGTTTTTTCTTAAATTTAATCATATATTTAGGCATTACAACTTTATTTATATTTTACAATAAAAAAGCTTCTTCAAATAAAAACGACGGAGGGAGCAACAAGGCGTCAAAACAAAAAAAGCCTCCCCGTGAAGAAAAAGAACGCGATATCGAATTTTAATCAATTATTATCGAAGCAAACAATGTAACAATACCTATTTATGGAAGTGACGAAATGGATATTTCAAGGCTGTTAAAAAAAGATGCTCCTGATCCCGATATGTCCTCAAAATCAGAAATATATCTTGCATCTCTGAATATCAAGCGTATTTTGTCCCTTTCTAAGCTGGTATTTATTTATCTTGTCTGCTGTTTTGCTTTGCCAAGTATCAGATTCGATATACACTCTCCGATATTTATCTCTCTTTGTGTTTCCGCATTTTTATCAGCAATAGCCGCGATTTCAATACATTTGCTATATAAAAAAGAAATGCCTCCACACAAATCGATTGGTATTTACAGATCATATTGGCTGTTTCTGCTGCTTTCATTATCTCCGCTTTTTATTCGTGACACGATTTGTTCTGACTTGCCATTCAATACTCTTCTCTTCTTCTGCTTGGCAATAATTGTCCCTGTTTTTTCGGTAAAAGATCTCAAGGCGCTTTATTTATTCTTTACCATTTTTACGACAGCGGTAAGCGCTTTTTTCAGCAGTAATATTTTAAATATCGTTTTTATATTTGCTATCGCAATGATTTCATTCTTTGTTTCGTTTTACCTTCATAGTGAATATACCGACATTGTCACACGTCTGCGTGTCGAAAGCGATACTGATATTCTCACAGGGCTATTTAACAACCGATCAGGACTCGAGAAAATGAGATCAACTCTTGCGATATGCCGGCGTATAGGTCAGCCATGCGCGGCATATATGATCGGAATTGACTATTTTAAAAATTATACCGATGTTTTCGGACATCTGAAAGGCGACGAAGCTCTTGCCATGATATCCCAGTGCTTATCTGATCTTTTCGGGCGTGAAACTGATGTCATCTGCCGCTATTCAGAAGATGTTTTTGCTGTGCTGGTTATTTCAAAATCACGCGTCGCCGCGACAGAGCACGCCACCCGGGTTTTGAAACGAATTGAAGGATTAGATATAAAATCCGATATTGAATCCACCCCGGTTTCTGTCTCTCAACACTTAACCGTAAGCATCGGAATTTCAATGTACTGGCCCGATATACATCCGGAGCTCACCGAATCGACGCTTGACAAGCTGCTCGCCTCCGCTTCGTCTCAACTGGATAAAGCCCGGGAAAACGGGCGGAACAGGGTTTGTTCTACGGAAGGAAGCTCGTTTTAATAAAAAATACAACTAAAAACCGGTGCGCCATTTTCGGCGCACCGGTTTTTGTACGGACTTCATTTATACAGCTTCGCAAGCCCTCCGTCAGAGGTTTCGCGATATCGTGACGGCATATCCTTACCTGTTTCATACATGGTTTTTACAATAAAATCAAATGATATCTTTCTTGTAAATGTCAGAAAATTTGCCAGTGTCACGGCGTTAATGGCACGCATTGCCGCGACGGCATTTCGTTCTATGCACGGGATTTGGACGAGACCGCATATCGGATCACAGGTAAGACCAAGATGATGCTCAAGCGCGACCTCTGCCGCGTATTCAATCTGGTCTATTCCCATATTGAAAAGCTCGGCAAGGGCGGCAGCCGCCATTGAACATGCACATCCAACTTCTGCTTGACAGCCGCACTCCGCTCCGCTTATTGAAGCGTTTTCTTTAACTACGTTTCCTATTATTCCTGCAACGGCAAGCGCGTTTATTATTTTTTCGTCATGAAAGCCTCTTTCATCATTCATGTACTTTAAAACAGCGGGAACAACTCCGCATGAACCGCAGGTCGGAGCCGTAACAACCGTTCCTCCTCCGGCATTCTGTTCACTTGCCGCAAAAGCGTATGAGCATACTATACGAGTCTGGTATGTCGAATCGCTTTCGTCCATGTGCCGTTGATTATATAAAAAATTTGCTTTTCTTTCTACATTGAGTCCGCCTGGTAAAACCCCTTTAGATGACAGTCCATCCAGCATACAGCGCTGCATAGTATTCCATATTTCCGCAAGATAATTAAAAATACCGTCTCCTTCGCGAAGGCGTACATATTCGCTTATCCTGATGTTGTTATTTCTGCATACCTCGGCAATTTCAGCGAACGAATTTTCAGGATATACATCAATATGCGGCGGTTCTTTCTCTCCTTCTATCATTATATCGCCTCCGCCGATGCTCATTACACGGATATGGGCGGATTCAATTCCGTACTTATATGCGATCAAATCCATAG
This sequence comes from Oscillospiraceae bacterium, assembly GCA_034925865.1. NCBI lineage: Bacteria > Bacillati > Bacillota > Clostridia > Eubacteriales > Oscillospiraceae > Oscillospiraceae bacterium. The sequence goes on from JAYFRN010000011.1 coordinate 17,200, forward strand.
TATTTTCATGCGGCAATACTATTGAATCGTCTTTATTAAAAATAACCTCGCACTTTTTCGGCTCAAATGTGCTTATTAATACCCTGTCTGTACCATGCCCTTTTCCGGTTTTCGCCAAAGATCCGTAAAGGATAGCTTTAAAGCTGTCAGCATCCGGATTCTGTAAAATAAACTGCTTTGCCGCCTTTTCCGGTCCCATTGTATGCGAGCTGGACGGTCCGGAGCCAATTTTATATAATTCTCTTATGGAATGCATTTTCGAATTCCTCTAATTAGTTTTATCATTTTTGTAAACATACATAAAACTTTCGCCGCGACAGAATATTGCGGGCTGCCACGGCAAAATAATATTATAAGATAATATAAAGCTGCTCAGCAATATTCATCCGGCTTTACATCCGCATAAAGCGCGTCAAGCTTCATCATTTCAGTAAAATCACGCATACCGTCTATTGAATTTTTTTGAGAAAGATTTGCGCCTGCGGCGGCATTTGCAACTCTCAACGAGTAGTCCGGATTAAATTCTCTGTATAACGAATAAAGCATTCCCGCGCAAAACGCGTCTCCGGCACCGACTTTTCCCTTTATATATCCTTTAGGTAAATAAAGTGAATCGCGATAAAAAACTGTTCCGCCTTTTTTCGAATACCAACCGCCTTCAGGCGCGTGAACACAAACCGTATCGGAAACACCCAGCGAGAACATCTTTTCTATTACACGTTTTACCTCTGAATCGATTATTTTTCTGTCGGCTCCTCTAATTGATATGCCTGTTGTTTGAGCAGCCTCAATTTCATTGATTATAAGGTAGTCGCAATATTTAAGACAAGGGGGAACAAGAATGTCAAATCTGTCGCTGTTTTCGCTGACTACATCCATGCTTGTCTTCATTCCAGCTTTTTGTGCATATGCCAAAGCACGCGCAAAAACCGTACCGAATTCGCTGTCCGGATCTGAAATATCAAATTTATCGAGAAGCAGAGCGTATCCAAGATGGAATATATCGGCGTTTATCTGATCAAAGGGTATATCATCAATGCAAAATTCCGCATTAGCACCACGCGCGTGGAAAAACGTGCGTTCGTTCTGCGAAAGAGATGTCATAACATCAGTAAATGATGTAGTCGTAGCAGATGTCTTTTTTATAAGTGAAGTATCAATTCCGCAGCTTTCAAGCATCTTGAGTATATAATTTCCGTCTGCGTCTGCCCCGATTCTGCCTATGCACTTTAACGGCACAGAACGATCAATTATTGCCAGATCGCAAATCGTGTTGCCCGCGCAGCCTCCTATTGAATCGGATACTTCCCTTATATTTGTCAGCATTCCCATTGCAGGATAACTGTCAATCATTTTAACATGATCAACTATCAGGTTTCCGGCTATTGCAATACCCTTTTTCATATTAATGGCTATACCTTTCTAAACAATACTTTTATATAGCTTCAGCACTGTGCCGCTCTTATTATATCTCCCGTTTTTGGCGTGAACGGGAAATCATCGGGAAAACGTACGCTGTATTTCATCTGAGGATGAGGAGAGGCATCTATTATACATCCTTCAGAATCTCTCATTTCACCGGCAATGAATCTTACCCCGGTTTTCCCGGGAGTTAAAAGCTCCGCGGGAAAACCAGAATACATTTTATTCTTTTGCGTGCAAAAAGCGGTGTGAGTTTCAGGATCAAATCTGTCTATTGTAGCCAGAAAGCTGCTTTCTCTAATATAACCGGGCTTATCCGCAAGCTGTGAATTCAAATAAGGATGATCAAAAAAATAACCAGTACAATACTCTCTGTGTGAAACTCCATCCAATTCCAGCGCGAGCGCATCAATATCCGCAGGCTGTGATGAATTATGTGCGTCTATAGCTATATGGTAGGCATTTGCCGTGACAGCAGCATAATACGCACTCTTCATCCTTCCTTCGATTTTGAAGCAATCAATACCTGAATCGCATAACTCATCAATATGTCTTATAAGATTCATATCCTTTGATCCGAAAAGATATGTCCCTTCGCGATGGACTTCACCAGTGAGTATGTCATCAGGCCGCTTTTCCTCAGCAAAATTGTAAATCCATCTGCACGGCTGAGCGCATTTTCCACGATTGGCATCTCTGTCTACGTAATATTCGGACAGCAAGCACCTTCCCGATATTGACACACACATAGCTCCGTGGATAAAAACTTCAAGCTCAAGAGTTTCAGGAACATTATCACGTATACGCTTTATTTCATCAAGCGTCAGCTCACGTGCGAGTACAATTCGCTTTGCTCCCATTTCATGCCATATCCGACAGGATTCGCTGTTGACAACCGCTCCCTGGGTTGAAATGTGTATATCCGTTTCCGGCAGAAGCCTCCGGCAAAGAGCGAACACACCCAAATCAGCCACAATAACCGCGTCGGGCTTTATTTCTCTAAGAAAATTCAGAAACTCCTTAAGCTTGTGAAATTCATCATCTCTGGGCAGTGTATTAACGGTTATATAAAAACGCTTTCCTGATGATCTTACATATTTTGACGCTTCAATCAGCTCGTCATTTGTAAAATTTCCGGCCGCGGAGCGCATACCGAATTCTTCCCCGGCAAGGTAAACCGCGTCTGCTCCGTAAGAAAGCGCAAACGTGAGCTTTTCAAAATTCCCCGCCGGAGAAAGCAACTCGGGCTTTTTATTTACAGGTTTATTTTCTTTTGTCATGCCTTGAGAAATGCATCAAATGCCCGGAATGCTGAATATATATCTATTTTTGAAATTACTTCATACGGGGCGTGCATTGAAAGCACCGGAACGCCGACATCGACAACATCAATATTGAACTTTGCAACATACTGCGCAACGGTCCCGCCGCCGCCTTGATCGACTTTGCCGAGTTCAGCTGTCTGCCATATAACGCCGGCACTATTCAATATATTCCTGATCTTGCCCATAAATTCAGCAGACGCGTCAGAGGTTCCGCTCTTCCCGCGGGAGCCTGTATACTTTGTTACGACAACACCGCAGTTTATCATTGCGCTGTTTTGCTTTTCAAAGCAATCCGCAAATTTGGGATCATAGCACGCGTTTACGTCGGCGGAAAGGCATGTGCTGTTTGAGAACATTTTACGCGGATTGGCTTTTTGTGAATTGCAGAGCTCTGACATGAAATCCGCCATATAGTTCGTATTAAGCCCTGTGTTTCCGACGCTGCCGATTTCTTCTTTATCGGTCAAAACAGCCATGCAGGTATATTCGGGATCGCTCACTCCGAGGATTGCTTCAAGAGCAGGATAAGCACAAACTCTGTCGTCATGCCCGTAAGAGCCGATAAGACTGCGGTCAAAGCCAACATCCTTTGCTTTATCCGCGGGAACGAGCGTCAGCTCTGAGGACAGAAAATCCTCTTCCTTAATTCCATATTTTTCATTTAGAAGCTTTAATACCGCGAGCTTGATTCTGTCGCTTGCGGTTTTGTCTTGTATCGGATAAGTGCCTATAATCGCATTGAGAGATTCTCCCGGGATCGCGGTTCCGAGCGGCTTCGCGCTCTGATCCGCGCCAAGATGCGGAAGCAAATCGGAAATATAAAACACCGGATCGGATTCGTCCTCGCCGACTTTTACGTCGATTGCACAGCCCTTTTCGTTTATTACTGTTCCATGCAATGCCAGAGGGATCGTAGGCCATTGATATTTTTTTATACCACCGTAATAATGTGTTTTGAAAAAAGCAAAACCGCCCTCTTCAAACATTGGATTGGGTTTCAAATCAAGTCTCGGAGAATCAATATGCGCTGCGAGAATACGGATTCCGCAGTCTACTTTCTTTTTGCCGATCACGGCGAGAATTATGGCCTTGTTTCTGTTGATATAAAAAACTTTTTCTCCGGCGGCATATTCGGCGCCGTATTCAAATCTCTTGAATCCGCATTCTATGGCGCGATTGGCGGCTGCTCTTACTGCTTCTCTTTCGGTTTTCGCTCCGTCAAGAAAAAGCTTGTACCCCTCGGCAAAGTCTAACACTTTTTCGATTTCATTGTCATTTAGTGTCTCTGCACCGTTTTTGATATTATAGCAAAGCGCTTCTTTTAAAATTTCGCCCTGCTTTTTTTCGCCTGTGCTTTTTTCATCTGTTGTCATCATAATCGTTCCATCCTTTCGAAGCGTATGTAGATTTATATAATTCCTTATATTGATTTATACGCGATAAATAAGCTTTTGTTTCTTTTATGGGTATATCGGTCAGCTTTCCATCTTTTGAATAACGGTCGTCGGAAAGCCAGCTTAATACTCTGCCCTGCCCCGCATTATAAGCGGCATGTACAATATCCCAGCTGCCGAATTGCGCGTACAGACGAGATAAAAACATCGTGCCGTATTTAATGTTCGTATCAGGATCGTACAGCTTTTGGGGGTCGCAGTCCTCGCCTGTAAATTCGCAGAGCCATTCAAATGTTGACGGCATTATCTGCATTAGCCCTATTGCTCCAGCCCTTGATACGGCATCCGGATTAAAGGAGCTTTCGCATTTAATTACTGAATATATAGTGTAAGCAGGAATCGAATATTCCTCGCTGTATTTATTTATATTTTCCTCATACATAAGCGGAAGCATTATTTCCTCCGGCTTGTATGAAATCACAATATATACGATAACCGCGGCCGCTCCCGTAACCGCAACAGCCAGGATAGCTAAAATTGTTCTAATACCGGTATGGTTGTTTTTGTTTTTCCGACGTGAAGAAAGCTTATTTTTTGAGCTCATTATCTGTTATACCTTTATATATGCCTGCCGCTCTTTTTTTTAGCACATCAATCCCGGAATCGTTGATTATTGTAATATCGCAAAGCTTTTCAAGCTCACTATCACTTAACTGCTTGCTGAGCCGCATTTCAGCCTGATCTTCGGTCAGGCAATCCCTTAGAATTATTCTCTTGATTTTCAATGGCAGCGGCGAAACGACACATACGGTAACATCGCATTTTTTATCGAAGCCGCTTTCAAATAATAACGGAGCATCGACAACGAACGTGTCATTCCCCTCGTCACGTGCTTTGTTTATAGTGTTGACGACTTCATTCAATACCGCGGCATGAGTGATTTCATTAAGTTTTTTTCTCTTTTCATCATCGGCGAATATTAGTCTTCTCACAGCAGCTCTGTCAAGAGAGCCGTCAGATGATATCATTCCTCCGCCAAAAGCTCTTGAAACAGCCGCTGTGCATTCAGAAGGATTTCCATCGGGATTTCCTGAGGTCAGTTCCGCATATATCATGTCACAATCGGCGACAACAGCGCCCATAGCTTTCCAAACACCGGCAACTGTTGATTTTCCCGAGCCTGAAGATCCGCACAGCCCAATTACAACCATAAAATATGCCCTTTGCCTTTCGTCAGGAATCCTTTTGCATTTATAACAGGTCAGCGTTTACGGTATCAAACCCGCATGCTTTTAAAAGCCTGTTAAACACCGCAAGTCCAAGACCGGTGTCATCAGGATATCTCGTGTATATAACACTGACAGGCTTCAAATCAAATTCTCTTAAGCGCTCAAAAAGCTGTGCGGCCTGCGCGTTTTTATCATTCTTCGCACCGAACGATATTGCGTTTTCAGAAGACGGTAAAATAAGTTTGTCCTCATCATAACACAATATTCCGGCTCCGTTCAATAGCTTTTCTTTAAAATATGACAGTATTTTCTCTTCTCTGCCTTTGACAGCAATAATTTGTGCTTTGGGCGCATAATGACGGTATTTCATACCCGGTGCGAGCGGTCTCTGACCGTCCGGAAGCTTTCCCCTAACTGCGGGGTCCGCTTCAATATCCGGGCATAGCTCCTTCAATTCCTCAAAGGTCACTCCGCCGGGTCTCAGCAGTTTTGTTTTTCCGGCTAATAAACTTATTACGGTGGATTCCAGACCGATATCCGTATCTCCGCCGTCAATAATCATCGGTATTTTTCCGTTCATGTCGGTAAATACATGTTCCGCGCGCGTTGGGCTCGGCTTTCCGGACAAGTTTGCAGACGGAGCTGCTATCGATACACCGGAAGCAATAATCAGCTCATTCGCCGTTTTATTTGACGGGCATCTTATTGCAACACTTCTCATCCCGGCTGTCACTATATCCGGCACAATATCCTTCTTTGGCAGAATTACTGTGAGCGGCCCCGGCATAAAACGCTTGACAAGGGAATTTAATCTTTCTTCACAGCCTGTATATGAGGATGTATACGCATACTTTTTTATTTCGTCGGGGAAAGCGATGTGTACAATAAGCGGATTATCCTGAGGACGTCCTTTTGCTTCGAATATTTTCGCGACGGCGTCGGTATCCAAAGCATTTGCGCCAAGTCCGTATACTGTTTCTGTCGGAAATGCGACCAGCCCGCCGTTTTTTATTATTTCCGCCGCCTCAGGCAGAGATTTTGAATAATAATCGGGTGACGATATCTTTGCGATAACGGTATTCATATATGATTATGCCTTTCAATTTCGCTACTATGCTCAAACCGCAAGAAAGCCTGACACTATCATAATTTGTTTTTATATGTCATTCCTGCGTATTTTCGGCAGCAAGCATATTCGCATGTTCATAACTGATCAAGGCGTCAATCAATATGTCAAGCTTTCCGTTTAATATATTTTCAAGATCATAAAGCGTCAAGCCAATGCGGTGATCGGTGACGCGTCTCTGCGGATAGTTATATGTTCTGATTCTTTCGCTGCGGTCGCCGGTGCCAATTTGATTTTTCCGCTGTGATGCTATGGATTCATCGCGCTTACGACGTTCGGCCTCATATAGCTTTGATCGCAGAACCTTCATCGCCTTTTCTTTGTTTTTATACTGGCTGCGTTCGTCCTGGCATTCGACAACTATCCCCGTCGGCTTGTGAATTATTCTTATCGCGGAATCAGTTTTGTTTATATGCTGACCACCTGCGCCTGTGGCCCGGTGCGCTTCTATTTCAAGATCGGCAGGATTAATTTCTATCTCGACATTTTCGGCTTCGGGAAGCACCGCGACGGTCACGGTAGATGTGTGAATTCTTCCCTGAGCTTCAGTTTCCGGAACTCTCTGCACACGGTGGACACCGCTTTCGTATTTTAGGCGTGAATATGCTCCGTCACCTGTTATCAAAAACGAAACTTCCTTAAAACCGCCCAGCTCAGTTTCATTCGCGTTGACCAGCTCCAAACGCCATCCGACGCTTTCGGCATACATACTGTACATACGATACAGCACATATGAAAACAGAGCCGCCTCATTACCTCCCGCGCCTCCGCGTATTTCAATTATTACGTTTTTATCATCGTCGGGATCCTTTGGCAGTAAAAGAAGCTTTATTTCATTTATTGTATTATTTATTTTTTCTTCAGATGATGATATTTCTTCCTCACAAAGAATTCTCATATCTTCATCAGGTTTTTCATCAAGCAGAGCACGGGCATTTTTCAAGTCGATCTGCGCGGCACTGAGCTTTCTGTATGATTCTACTATCGGAAAAAGCGTATTCCGTTCTTTCATTAGCTTTTTATATTCCGCTGTATTTGAAGCGATTTCCACGTTTGAAAGCCGGTCTTCAATTGTTGTGAATTTTTTTTCAATTATATCAAGTTTCGCGGTCAGACGCGTATCATTGTTAATCATTTTATATTATGTCCGTTGATTTTTCTGATTTGCTTCTCAAGCTTTATTCTTTCAAGCGTTATTTCACGGCCGCATTCGGCGCATTTTATTTTTATATCGCTTCCGATACGCATTACTGAAAAGCATTTGCTGCCGCACGGATGCGCCTTTTTTAATTCGAGAATGTCCGAAACATTAATTATCATACACCTGTCGCTCCGCTAAAAAAACCCCGCGGCAAGCAAAATGCAGCCGCAATCACTTGCGCCGGCAATTCGCGCCGCGGCGAAATCATTTTTTTCGTTATTTATATCATATTTAAAATATATTTTTCTGCTTTATTTGCTTTAATTACGTTTAATCCTGCTTTTTAAGCTCTCTGTCAAGCCAGCTCGCGCCGATATCAAGCGCCTTAAAGAGACCGCTTTGCTGAGTTTGTTTTATGAGAGAACCGGTTTTTGTGTCAATCATGCCAACGAGAATCAGCTCGGGAATTTCATATCCTTTGTAATTTTCGGTTGTTAGTATATTAAGCGTCAACACTGCGCGTTCTTTAGGATTTCCGTAACATAAAACCATATCACTGCGTAAAAGCGGGTGACCTTTATATGTCATGAATTCTGTTATTCTTTCCGCCATTTGTTTTCCTCCTGTTTAGTATTTAAGGCGAGGACGATTATTTAAGATAATTGATAAGCAACTGACGCAAAAGTTCATCACGGTCAATTTTACTGATGAGACTTCTTGCGTTTTTATGATTCGTAATGTATGTGGGATCTTCGGAGAGGATGTACCCTACGATCTGGTTGATCGGATCATATCCTTTTTCAACCAGCGCGGCATATACAGCGCTTATTATTTCTTTTGTAATCTTGTCTTTGTCTCTTTGAAGAGAAAACGTGATCGTCTTCCCGCCGCCATTATCTGTCATTTTGATCCTCCCGGTTTTTCGTACACTGTCCCTTATAATGTGATTATAACACATAATTTTGCGGATTTCAATACAAATAATGCCTATCCGGGAAGTATACTAAAAATTAATGCAACCGTGCGCGTAAGCCGGGTTCTGTTCCCGCGTGAATACGCGAGCCGCGATCATCTGTCTTGAATGCGTGTTGCCACGCATTTCATGCCACCTTCGGAGCCGTCAGGCGAACGTGCGCCATATCGGTTTCCCGATATGACGCTGCTCCATATACGGTGTTGCTTCGGATAGGGTTTACAGGGCATATCCGTCTCCGGTATGCCGGTGAGCTCTTACCTCGCCTTTCCATCCTTACCCGCGAAAGCGGGCGGTATATCTCTGTTGCACTTTCCCGGAAGTCACCTTCGGCGGGTGTTACCCGTTATCCTGCCTTTTGAAGCCCGGACTTTCCTCACGCGGATTGCTTTCGTCCTCCGCGCGCGACCGCGCGTCACGGTTGCAATTTTATATTATATAACCATTTCGTCTTTTTGTCAATAATAATTAAAATGGCAAAATATTACGTTGTCATTGTCACATACCAAAAAACTTTTATATTACACACTCTGTCTTGTCTGCGGAGCCTTCAAAGCAACGATTTTATAATATGTCTTTGCTGTCATAGCATATACAAAAACATAAAGCAAAGCAAATATGGCGAAAGTAACAACAGTGCAAATAAGAAACAGGTTTACATTTGTCAAATTTAGAACCATAAGCAGACGGGTTATCATTTTAAACGCAAATATGATATGCACGGCAGCAGTTAATAATGGCAGGAAGAACACGGTAAGCACCTGAGATTGTATTGTTGACCGCACTTCCTCTCGGCTCATTCCGACTTTCTGCATAATTTCAAATCTGTCCTTATCGTCATAGCCTTCCGATATCTGTTTGTAATACATAATCATTGCGGTGGCAGCCGCAAAAAGAAGCCCCAAAAACATACCCATGAAGAACAATGCGCCGTATACCGACATAAAATCCGCTTTATTGTCATCAGCACATGATATATAATCATACGTATTTTCCGGTATAACACCATTATTAATATAAGCGCTTAAATCAGAGCAATATTTGCTTTGTGTTTCACCGGAAGAACCGGAATCAAAGTTATAACAGTAACTATAATTCAATTCATTTTCCGCTTGATCTGTTTCATCATTGATTTCACTATTTTGTCCTATAATTTTTTCCATATCCGAAGCCGAAAGCACAATTATGCACCTGTTTCTGTCAACCGCATTGTAAGACTCTGCGAGTGAAAATTTATCAGAACACTCTTTAAGTATGAATTCATTGTTTCCAAGCCATATTTTGTCATATTTTAACGTAAAATCAGCCGAATAGCATATAGCCTCGCCCGGAGACAAAACAGTATTGCCGGATGAGATTCTGTTATATTCTGTATCAGATATGAATTTAGCATCAATTGCTTCTTCGGTTTTATTCTGTCTGTTTTTAAAAAAGAACTTGTTCCCTTCGTCCAGAAAAATTCTCGCGGGTAAATATTTATAATATTCAGCATTCGAAATACTGATATTTTCTTCGGAGGCAAGCTTTTCAACAGCGCCTTTTATAGACGAAACATCAAATTCATCCGGCAGCGAAGATACCTTTATCATTATATTGCGCGGATAAATACTTCTTATTGAATCTTCCATTCCGCTATATAAACACACGGTCGTAGATACGGTAACAAGCACCATAGTAGATAAAATACATATTCCCGCAAGTCCTACTGCATTTTGCTTCATGCGGTAGATCATACCTGACACCGACATAAAGTTTCCTGACTTATAATAAAACTTCTTATTAGACCGTAAAAGCTTCAATACCGCGATACTTCCCGCAATAAACAAGCAATAGGTTCCGATTATCACAAGCAAAACAGCCACAAAAAACAAAAGCAATGCTTCGAGAGGCTTTTCTGTAACAATAGCTATATAATACCCTGTTCCCAAAGACAACAAACCGATAAGAGTTAGAATTATTTTAGTCTTCGGTTCTTTTTCACCTGTTTTTGTACCTCTTAAAAGCTCCATGGGGTTGGACAATCCGATTCTTCTGAGGTTGTCAAGCAAGCTTAACGTATATATAACGATAAACAGAATGCATGTAAGCTTTACGCCGTACAGCGATATGGAAAATCCGAAATATATATCATAGCCTATCAGATTAATTAGCAGAACAACGCATAGCTTTGAAAACAGTATTCCGATAAATAACCCGGCCGAAATGCTTATAAATGAAGAAATAACTCCCTCAATCGTCATCATAAGCGCAATCTGCTTTTTTTCCATGCCGAGCACGTTTAACAGACCTATTTCATTTTTTCTTCTCTTTATTAAAAAGCTGTTTATATAAAACAAAATAATTGTCGAGAAAATGCCGATTATCACCATGCCAAGCCTCATAAGCATTATTACTTGCTCTGAGCCATGCATATTTTTCAACGCGGAATTGTCCGTAATGAAACACATTATATAGAACATCGCAACAATGCCTGCGCCGCAGAGTATATAAGGCAGGTAAAATCGGATATTGCGTCTGATATTGGATGAAGCAAGCGCAGAATAAAACATACCGCGTTTGGTTTTTGCTTTTTCTCCCATTATTTCCTCGCCTCCCCGCCGCCAAGCACAGAAATTGTATCATATATTTTCTGAATCATTTCTTCGGGCTTCCGTCCCGCTCTATAAAGCTGATGAAAAACCTCTCCGTCGCGCAGAAATAATACTCTGCCGGCTCTGCTTGCGGCTTTAACGCTGTGAGTGACCATAAGTATTGTCTGACCGGAAATGTTTATTTCTTCAAAAAGCTTTAACAGCTCATCACTGGTTCTGGAGTCGAGAGCGCCGGTTGGTTCGTCAGCAAGAAGCATTTTAGGATTTGTTATAAGAGCGCGCCCAATAGCACAACGTTGTTTCTGCCCTCCTGATACTTCATATGGAAATTTATCAAGAAACTGCTGTATTTCAAGACGCTTTGCTAACGGCTCAAGTCGTGCCGACATCTCCTCATATGACTTGCGGGCGAGCACCAGAGGTAAAAAAATGTTGTCCCTTATTGAAAATGTATCGAGCAAATTAAAATCCTGAAAAACGAATCCAAGGTTTTCTCGGCGAAACACGGACAGTTCTTTATCGCTGATCTCAGACAGCTTTTTGCCGTCGAGGATAATATCACCTGACGTCGGTCTGTCCAATGAAGCAATGAGATTCAGCAATGTCGTTTTACCACTTCCTGATTCGCCCATTATCGCAACAAATTCTCCGTTTTCCACAGAAAAGCTTGTACCGCATAAAGCGACGGTTTTTGCCGCGCCAAAACGGGATGAATAAATTTTACGTACATTTGATACTTCAAGTATTGACATATATATCTCCTTCTTGTTATTACGCAAAAATTATAGCACGCTTCATATGACGCGTGCCATTTCATTAGCTTACAAATTCCATTATAAACTTACATTTTTGTAACCTGAGACTCTGAAAACCTTATTTCGAAGCAAGTCCCTTTACCGACTTCGGAAGAAACATATATACCGTGAGACAGCTTTTTAAGAACTTTTTTGCATAAAAACAAACCGATTCCGGTGGATTTGTTTTCGGCGCGTCCATTAAAGCCGGTATATCCGCACTCGAATATACGCGGCAGATCAGAAGCGGCTATTCCGATTCCTGTATCTGAAATGAATATAGACCGCTTTGAAGTATATATGCATATTTTCCCCCCCGGAGTATATTTTATCGCGTTTGAAATAAGTTGCTCAATAACGAAGGTCAGCCATTTTTCATCGGTGACAGCGTGAAGACTCGTTCCATCATATGAAAGAGATATTTTTGCGCGAATGACGGAACGAGCGTATTTTCTCAACGCGCGGCATATAAGCTCGTCAATATCATACTCGTTCAAAACAAGATCTCCGGAAATACTCTCGCTTCGAAGGTACTGGAGCACCATTTCGGCATATTGCTCGGTTCTGAATAGCTGCTCTTTCATTTCGTCATTATAAGAAGCATCTCCGGTATCGCAAACATCGTTATTTATAATGTTAACGTTTTCACTTTTTTTATTTCTTTCGCTTTCATCTTCATCTTCACCTTCACTTTCATCAATCGAGCGGGTTTCTTCCCTTGCCTGCGTCAAAAGTCTCATCGCGGCAAGCGGTGTTTTAATTTGATGAGCCCATAAAGTATAGTATTCACGCATATCGGTCAGCTTTGTCTCGGCGTCCGATTCAGCTCGTGATTTTGCTTTAAAAAGCTCTTCGCATATTGTTGCGTAATCGGCTTCAATCAAATTGGACGGCTCTGGCATATTATCAATCGAAAAGCATGCTCGGCACGCTATTTCGGAAAGATCATTATGTTTTTTCCGAAATCTGAAGTATCCGACAGCAGCAATAGAAAACATAAGTGTAAGACAAAGCGCCGAGGCATATAATACAGCCTCGGTCGGAAGTGTGTAGAGCGAAAACACGGCAGCAAATACTCCGGCAAACACGGTAAAGAGAATAATGCTCTTTATATGATACCTTAGATACCGAATAATAATGTGCGTTTCTTTTTTCATTTATCGTTTTCTATTATATATCCCGATCCCTTTCTTGTTTTTATCAACTCCGGCTCATTCGGAAGATGCTCCGACAGTTTTTTTCGTAAACGGTTTATATTTACGGTCAGAGTATTGTCATCTATAAAGCTGTCCGTCTCCCATAATTTTGCTATCAGATCCGATCTTGATACAGTGCGTCCCTTATTCTCCATCAATACCGAAAGAATTCTGAATTCATTTTTTGTCAGTTCAACTCTATCCTTTCCGATTAAAAGAGAAGCCGAACCGGTATCAAGAACAGCGCCGCCGGCTTCAATCAAATGAGTACCTACGGAAAATGAATACGCGCGGCGTAAAACAGCATTCACCTTTGCGGCAAGGACATCCAGATCAAAGGGCTTAGATATGAAATCGTCTCCGCCCATGTTTATGGCAGTCACGATGTTCATATTGTCAGACGCAGACGATATGAATATAATTGGGATTTTCGATACTGAACGAATTCTGGAGCACCAGTAAAAGCCGTTATAGAACGGAAGGTATATATCCATAAGGATAAGCGACGGCACACATTCGCAAAACTCTTCAAATACGTGCGTAAAATCTTTCGCGCATACTGTTTCGTTTCCCCAGGAGCTTAGCATTTTTGATATAACCGAGGAAATTGTGGGATCATCTTCGACTATAAAAATTTTATACATCAGTTCAAATCAATATATTCGAGTATAAATAATACGCAGGTCATTCAAGAGCTATCAGCGCATAGCCTGAGAATATACCCTCAGGAATCGTAACCGTGACTTTATTTCCGGACAAAGAAAACAGAACCGACTGTTTTTCACCGCGTGCAATTTCAGGTGAAATAAGATATGCATTTTTTATAGTTTTATCAGTTTTCACCGACAGGCAAAGCTTTTTATTCTTTATAGCGGATTCGCCTCCGATTACAAAATCGGGTATGACATCCAGATGCGTTATCGGCGCTCCGTCAACCTTTGATAGAGTATTTCCGACGTTGATTATATGTGTCAGTATGGTTTTTCGATCTGCCGAGTCAAAACAGGAAAGCTTGTATTTTTCATCGTCGATTTCCATTATCGGCGAAGGTATCAAATAATCCAATATGCTTCCTATGGTGGAACGCATAATATTCACGGTGTATTTCTGAGCGGAAGACGTGCCTATATGGCTGCTTCTTTCAGCCCCCGCGCTCATATGCGGCATTATTTCATTTGTCTTTGCTCCTACGAATACAATTCGTCCTTTACCAGTTTTTTCTGATGCTATGACCGTGCCGAAATCCGTAATTGCAATCGGATCGGAATTCTCATATGTGAGACAATATGTCATTTCACCAAGCATTTTACCGTTCATTTGCGCGGATGCGGCCGTTTCGTTTATAGGAATTATTTTTGTTTTATAGCCGAAGAGCTTTTGAATCTCCTCCGGTGATCTGTCAATTCCTTCGGTCGTCTTTTTTCCGCACAGATCTACGAGAACAAGCGTCCCGCCGTTATATGCGTAATCAGCAAAAGACTTGATTTCTTCTTCGGAAAGCATGAATACATGCGACAGAACAATGACCCTTTTTGCGGCCAGTTCTTTCGTTTCCGAATTTTCCAGTACAAAATCGCCGGACTTCTGCGTAAATATTCCAGATTGCAGCCAGGTATATATAGATAATGTCGATGAGCTTATCGGGTCCGCGATAAGATCGCGATTCTTTTTTGAGAAGAATACCGAATAATCACTTTTCTTTTTCTGATCGTAGAAATACTGCGGATATTTTTTTTCGATACCGCGGAGAAGCCCTTCATATTCAAGCATTTCCGGAACCATGTCAAACGAGCCGTTATATAATTGGCCCCAGCTTTGCGCGAGTGACCACGAAAAATATGAATTATACGGCTTCATATCATAAAACATTGACATAGACGGTATGCCGTTTTTGCTTGCGAAAGCATATCTGTGCGTTGCTTCGCAGTCGAACTCCGGCCAGGAATACTTGGTAATATATGAATAACAGTTCTCCTGAAACATGACATCCCACAGATCGCAGACATTGTCGAAAGGATATGCGGTCATGTTCTGAAGCACTTCCGATGATATGTAGTTCGGACGGAGAAGATTTAGGCCGAGAGAGCGGAAATGAGCTTGAACGTCCCTTTGCATACGTTCCGCGCTGTCGCGCCTGAATTTATCAAAAGCGACATAAACAGGATTGGAATAATCGCCAAAAAAGTTATTTTTCCATTCATCCGCGGATTCAGGCATAGAATATCCGGTTTGTTCTTTGAATAGTCTTCTGCATGTGGGGCATGTGCATGCGTTTCCGTTGTTATAGTATTGGATATCATCGGTCATAATACCGTCCGGATTCACAGCGTAAACGCTTTCAAGATATTTAAAATATATACGGCGATAATCCTCATTGTTATAGCAGAAGGTATGTGTTTTATACGGCGAAATTCCGAGTTCTCCCGTACTCCCGTCTATCTGCATCATACTCTGAACATTTACTCCGTCAATCTTGGAATCGTGAGTAACGAAATCAAACGCCTTTTTCCAGAAGTCCTTGACGCGCTTGTCATCCGGGTTTCCACGTTCCCAGTTGCGAGGAAGCTTTTCCGGAGCGGTCATACAATGGCAGAGGCTGCAGGAATGATGCTCGACAACCTTGATCCCGTATTTATGAAACGCGCGTATCAGCTTTCCGAGAGTATCATTAATAATATTCCAATACGGATAATAATCAAATCTGAAATGTACTTTGTTCCCTAACAATATTATGTTTGTACCGAGGTCCGACAAAGTTTTTGCATCCTTTTCAAAATCGCTTTCGGTATACTCCATAATCTGTTTGTCATCATAAACATACCACGTAATGCGGCTGTTCCAGGGTATATTTTTTGCCATATTTTCAATCCTCTTTGATCAAATAATTTTAGTTATATCGACTATATCGTATTCTTCAACATTTTTCTTTGTCTTAAGGCAGCTTTTTACCAAAGCGGAAGCGGTGTCGATGGCCGTCAGACACGGTATCGATCTCTCAACGGCTTTCATTCTTATCCTCGCATCGTCTTCCTGAGGCAGGCGCCCTTTATTAGATGTGCTGATTATATAATTAATTTTCCCTTTGTCAATCAATGTCATTATATTGGGTTCCGGCTCTCCTATTCTTCTGACAGAATTTGCCGCAACCATATGGGCATTGAGCGTCCTTGCCGTTCTCGCGGTCGCGTATAAAGAAAATCCCAAATCAGCAAATTTTTCCGCTATCGGGATAATTTCCTGTTTATCCTGATCTCTCACGGTTATAAGAACCCCACCGGAATGTTTGATTTTCAATCCCGCGGCCACAAGCCCTTTGTGCAGCGCTTCTTCAAAGGTAATAGCAATTCCGAGTGCTTCTCCGGTCGATTTCATATCGGGACCGAGAAGCGTATCTACATTGCGAAGCTTATCAAATGAAAAAACCGGCACCTTGACAGCTATATAATTGCCTTCCGGATAAAGCCCCGTACCGTATCCCAAAGCAGTAAGCTTTTGCCCGAGCGCACATTTCACCGCGAGCTCCACCATCGGAATTCCCGTGACCTTTCCGATATATGGTACTGTCCGAGAAGCGCGGAGATTCACTTTTATAACATAAACTTCATTATTATAAACCACGAATTGGATGTTTAAAAGTCCGACGGCTTTGAGTGCTGTCGCAAGCTTTTCGGTATAATCAGTAATTTCGCGCTTTATCCTTGAGGAAAGTGTTCTTGACGGATATACCGAAATGGAATCTCCGGAATGTATTCCGGCGCGTTCTATATGCTCCATTATTCCGGGAATAAGTATGTTTTCCCCGTCGCTTATCGCGTCGACCTCCGCTTCTTTTCCAGAAAGGTATTTATATATCAATAACGGATACAGCTGTTTATTAAGCTTTATATATTCGCGGATGTCATCGTCGTTATATGCGATTATTTTATTTTGAACTCCGTCAGCACAACTCGTCCGTACCAAAACCGGATATCCGAGATTGTCTGCCGCAGCCAATGCTTCATCCAGAGTAAATACGGATTGTACCGGCGGATGAGGTATTGAAAGCGAATCTAGGAGTTCATTTAATTTTTCTCTGTTTTCGGCTATTCCGATCATTTCCGGCGACGTACCGATAAACTTTACTCCCGCGTTTTTCAATTGCGCGGCAAGCTTGTCCGCCGTTCTGCCGCCAAACTGCGTCACAACTCCGTCGGGTTTTTCATGATTAATTATATTGATTATATCTTCGCGACACAGCGGTTCAAAATACAGTTTGTCGGCGGTGTCATAATCCGTCGAGACAGTTTCGGGATCGTCATTGACCATTATCGTTTCATATCCGGCCTTTTTTAATGTCCATACGCAATGAACGGAGCAATAATCAAACTCGATTCCCTGACCGATGCTGACAGGACCCGATCCCAATACCAAAATTTTCTTTTTGCCATTATTTGTGTCAAAGGAAGCTTCATTCTCACCATAAGCGACCGAATAATAATATGCGTCATGCGTATCAAATCCGGATGAGCACGCATTCACTGTCTTATATACAGGTTCAGATAAGAATTCTTCCGGTATATCGCCGGCAAAGGAACAGATCACAGAGTTTAAAAATCCCGTTTTGCGTGCTTTCTTATACAACTCCGCATCGAGTTTTCCGTTCTTAAGTTCTTCTTCTATTAAGATGATGTTTTTCATTTTATTTATGAAAAACTTATCTATCATTGTGGTCTTATTGATCTCATCTGCCGTTATCCCGCGTCGTAAGGCCTCAAAAATGACGAAGATCCTTTCATCATCGCAGCACGAAAGCCTGTTTATGAGCTCTTCGTCCGAAAGAAGCGAAATACGAGGCAGAAAGGGATATAAAACTTCAGGCTGCGCTCCTCTTATGGCTTTTAAAAGAGCACCCTCGAAAGAAACATCCAGCGCCATAACCTCTCCGGTCGATGTCATCTTGGTCCCGAGCGTCCTGTCGGCGGATGTAAACTTTTCGAACGGCCATTTCGGAAATTTCACAGCGCAGCGATCGAAAACCGGTTCAAAGCACGCAAATGCCTTTCCGGTTGACGGGTTTATTATTTCGTCAAGATTATATCCGATCGCAATTTTAGTATCAACACGTATAATTGGATAACCGCATGCCTTGCTGGCCAGTGCAGACGAACGTGAAGCGCCGGGATTTACCTCAATGACAGCGTATTCGAGGCTGTCCGTTCTAAGTGCAAATTGAATATTGCAGCTGCCCTTTATGCCGAGCGATGAGATGATATTCAGCGAAGCCGTATTGAGCATGGAGTATTCTTCAGTTCCTAGCGTCTGTGCGGGAACTGTTACGATTGAGTCGCCTGTATGGACGCCGACAGGATCGACATTTTCCATGCTGCATACGGTTATTGCATTTCCGGCCGCGTCACGCATGACTTCAAATTCGATTTCTTTCCATCCGGAGATATACTTTTCAATAAGAAATTCTTTAACACCGTTGACCGAAAATGCATTTTCAATTATTTCACTAAGTTCATCTTCTTCATGGGCCGTTTCGCCGAAAGTCCCCTCGAAAGCGGACACTGAACGTAGAATAACCGGATAACCTATATCGGACGCAAACCGGAAAGCATCCTCTTTTGTACTGACAACAGCCGAATGAACACACGGCTGATCAATGCTTTTCATTACGTCTTTGAATTTTCGCCTGTCCTCTGCAAGAAGAATAATATCTTTGCTTGTTCCGAGAAGACTGATTCCCTTTTCTGATAAAAATCCGCTCTCCTCAAGCATGGCGGTAAGCTTAAGTGCAGTTTTGCCCCCGAGTGTACCGAGAATACTATCCGGTTCTTCTTTTTCTATTATTTTTTTAATTACTTCGACCGTAAGCGGCTCTATATAAACACAGTCTGCGATGCTGCTGTCGGTCATAATTGCGGCAGGATCGGAATTTATCAATACAATACGGCATCCTTCTTCACGCAGCACCCTGCAGGCCTGAGTTACAGCATAATCAAATTCCGCCGCCTGTCCGATGACGCTCGGTCCAGGGCCAATGACAAGAATTTTTTTTATATTTTTATTTCTGGGCATATTATATGTCTCCTTTACACTTCGCGGTAAATTCGTCGTATATCCATCCGGTTGTATGTTCATTTGACGTATTATCCGGTCGGTATTGAACCGTTTCAAGCGGATATCCGCGATACCGGATTGCCTCCGGAGTGAGATCGCTAAGATTTATCTGTGTTATCTCGCCGACAAGGCGGGGGATCGAATTGTTCTTTACCGTATATCCGTGATTTTGATCCGTTACATATATACGTGATTTTACGGGACACAGCACGGAATAATTCTGACCGCGATGGCCGGAATTCAACTCTTCCGTTTCGGCTCCCAATGCCGCGGCACATATAATATGTCCGAAACCTACGGCAATGGTGTTTATTTTTAATTCAATTATTTCTTTAATGTTGTTTTTTAAGCTATCAGATATACCGGCCGCTTCGCTGCCGTCAGAAATAATGATTCCGTATGGATTCAATGCGCAGATCATTTGGGCGCTGTATGTACGGGGTACGACGGTGACACGCATGTTCCTTGTCGTCATCGCTTCCGCTTCTCTTGCCGCTCCGCCTAAATTATATATCACAATATGCCTGTTGCCATTTCCGGACGAAACGCTTGATTCCGTCTCTGATAAAACAACAGGTTTAGCATTATTGAAAAGAGATATGATTTCCGTAAGCTTATCTTTTTTTGTGATATCCTCGGTTGTAACGGCTGCGCGTATCCGCCCAAAACGCGCGATACGGCGCGCAAGAGCCCGGGTATCTATCCCGGCGACAGCAGGAACGCAATGTCTGCAAAGATATTCTGATAATGTATAACCACATCTGTAATTACTCGGCGCGGAACATATATCATGGGTAATCAAAGCGGCGGATCGGATCGGTATATCCATATCCTCAGCTTTTATCCCGACATTTCCTGTCATGGGGTTTGTCAGCATAGTTATGTATCCTTCGCTTGCCGCGTCGGTTATAACATTCCGATAACCGAAAACACTGCTATTGCATGAGATTTCACCGAAAGCGGTTCCCTGTGCGCCGCAGCTTTCACACGGAAATATTTCATTTTCGGAAAATATCAGATAAGCTTTTATTTTTGACACCCCCTGAATTTATTTATATCGTTTTTCATATCCAAAGCCGCGTCTCTGGCGGCGGTTTTATAATCTCCTCCGAGCTTTTTATATGCGCATATAAGTCCGCGCGATGAATTCACGACAGCTCCCAGACCGTTTTTATCAAACGCTCCGGCGATGTCCTCTCCCTTTGCTCCCTGCGCGCCGTATCCGGGGACAAGAAGAAATACACCGGGAAGAACATCCCTGATTTCTTTCAGCTGTTCCGGATATGTCGCGCCCGCGACGGCTCCTACAGCCCGGTATCCTCCGCTCTTTCGCGTTTGATTTGCCCATTCCTTGACAAGCATCGCGCAGCGCATATACAGCGGCATCTTTTCTCCGTTATACTCAGTCTCAATGTCCTGCAACTCTCCGGAAGAAGGATTGCTCGTTTTCACAAGAGCGAATATCATCTTGCCGTTTTCATTGCAGTCATTTAAAAACGGTTTTATCCCGTCGCTTCCGAGATATGGGTTCACCGTAAGCGCATCCGCATAAAACGGAGACATTTTTTTACCGAATATGTCTGTTTTGCCGAGATATGCATTAGAATATGCCTCGGCGGTAGAGCCGATATCTCCGCGTTTTGCGTCCAGTATTACATACATACCGCATTTTTTCGCATATGCAGCCGTATTCCTAAGCGCTTCCAAACCGTGAATTCCATACATCTCATAAAAAGCCGATTGCGGTTTTACACATGGAATTATATCGCATACCGCATCGATCAGCCCCTTATTAAACTCGAATATCGCTTCTCCAGCGGCACGGAACCCCGGACCGTATTTTTTTACGGAACTATCGAGTATTTCTTCCGGAATATATTCAAGTTTTGGATCAAGTCCGATTACGGTAGGATTATTTTTTTCGCTTATTGCTTTGATTAGTGCTCTTACAGACATATTTTTCTCCCGGTATAATTATTTATGTTTTTTATTAACTCGGCATTTAAATAATTACCGCTTAAAGAGAGAAAAGACTCTGGTATATGGGCTTTTCTCTCTTATAAAACACGACTTATTTAAATGCCGTTTTAATAATTGCCGCTCTCTATGAGAGAAAACTTTGGTATACAGGCTTTTCTCATATTGTTCGGCTGCAATTTAAGCTAAATAATGACTTATATTTGATTATTTATTTTTTTTCCGAACGCATATCCGACCGGTCTGCCGAAAAGAGAAACACCTTCAAATACCGAATTATGAGATTTTGATTTACCGTGTGAGGCCGTATAAACAAATTCATTTTCCGTATCGAATAATGCGACTCTGCAGCCTGAATCAAGGTTCAAGGGTTTTATTCCGAAAAGCCTTCTCGGAAAATCGCTCATCAAACATATAAGCCGCGTAAACGTAATATATCCGCTCTTTACAAGAGCGGTATAAGCTGCGGCAAACGAGGATTCAAGCCCGATAACACCGAATGGCGCCGTTCTCAGCGCGGACGATAAATCCCGGTCACCGATGCGCTTTTCGCTGTCTGTATGAGGCGCGTGATCTGTCACTATTATATCTACGGTGCCGTCGCATATCGCTTCAATCGCCGCGAGTCTGTCGGCTTCGGATCTGAGAGGCGGATTCATTTTTGCGTATGTGCCTCTTTCATAAACCTCGGCTTCGTTAAAAAAGAAATAATGCGGGCATGTTTCGCAGGTTACGCCGATTCCCGCCTTTTTTGCTTCCCGTATAAGAGTAAAGCCTTCTTTGGTGCTGACATGAGCAATGTGTACGGCAGTATCTGTTTTCGAGGCAAGAGCGATGTGTCTTTTTATCATTTCGTATTCGGAGTCGTTCGATATACCCGGTAAACCGAGCTTTTCGGATATAATGCCTTTGTTTATCACTCCTCCGTAAACAAGCTCCGGGCATTCGCAATGAGATATCAAGGGTAAACCGAGAGCAAATGCCGTCTTCAATGCTGACTCC
Organism: Oscillospiraceae bacterium; assembly: GCA_034925865.1. NCBI lineage: Bacteria > Bacillati > Bacillota > Clostridia > Eubacteriales > Oscillospiraceae > Oscillospiraceae bacterium. The sequence goes on from JAYFRN010000011.1 coordinate 39,472, forward strand.
ATTATATCGTCTCTTTGTATCGGCTTTCCGTCGTCAGAAAATCCTGACGCGCCGGCAGCGGCCAAAAGCTCTAAATCACATAGCTTCTCGCCGGCCGAACCGACCGTGACGCATGCTATCTGATGCAAATTTACAGGAAGCGCCTCAGCCCGCTTGCATATATCGGCAATGATCTCCGGGCTGTCGCAGGCAGGCTTCGTATTCGGCATAGCGGCAACATCGGAAAAGCCGCCGTAAAGCGCCGCCTGCGCAGCCGAATAAATATCCTCTTTATAAGTATACCCGGGATCCCTGGTGTGTATATGCGCATCGAACAACGCTGGAACAACGCGAATTGAATCAGGTTCAATACGGCCGCATCCGCATTCATCATTAAACAAAACTACATCTGAAAGCTCTATATATCCGCCGTCAAATCCTTTTACATTCAGAACCATCCCGAGTAAACACTCCTCTGTTATATTGAAATAATTATAGCATCGTCTAAAAAGAAAGTAAATAGCTTATTCCGTTATATTTTTACGCAGTAAATATATAATCGTACTCTGGTATATGGAATTTTATTTATATATAATAATTATTCAGCAGCATTTTTAAATAATGTCTGCTGGACAATCATAAAACAATACGACAGTAAGGAATTTATAAAAATAATGATTGTTCAGGTGCAGACGGCAATCAATGGATACTTCGGGTTTTGGCTGGTTTTTTACCTGCCAAAAACTATGCCGTTCAAAAACGGCATTATTTAATAGACATTAAATAAACCATAAAATTTTACTATATATAAATATTATTGATTTTTCCCGGCTTACGTAATATAATAATCTCATAATATTACATCAAACGAAAGGATAATAATATGAAATACAGCATTCAGTTATACAGTGTCCGCGATCTTGCCTCAAACGATCTTGAAGCGGCAATCCGTGAGGTCGCCCATATAGGTTATTCGGCAATAGAATTTGCCGGATTCTTTTCACATTCCGCCTCGGAAGTATCAGGATGGCTTAAAAAATACGGAATAGGAATTTCCGGTACACATACCGGATGGGAAGAAATTGCGGATAATTATGACGATACGCTCGCTTTTCACAAGGAAATCGGCAATAAATATATAATCATCCCTGGCGCCGATCTTTCCACGGCGAAGAAGCTCGACGATTTTATCACAATGGTGAATACTTATGTGCCGAAGCTCAAAGCAGAAGGAATCACACTCGGTTTTCACAATCATTATGCCGAATTCGCGCCGAATAATGACGGACAGATCATTTATGACGAGCTTGTAAACAGATCAGCTCTTTCTCTTGAGATAGACACATACTGGGCATTCAAAGCAGGTAAGGATCCGATTGCGCTTATGAAAAAATATGCCGACAGACTCATTTTTGTTCATTTGAAAGATGGTGACGGAGGTATGGGCGGCAGAGCGCTCGGAGAAGGCATTGCTCCGGTCAAGGCCGTACGAAAAAAGGCTGTTGAAATGGGAGTGCCGATGGTGGTGGAAAGCGAAAATCTCAATCCGAACGGAATTGATGAAGTAACACGCTGCTTTAAATACCTCGCGAGCCTTTAATTTTTAATTTTCAATTTTTCATTAGGCCGCATAACCGTCCAATCCGGTATGCGGTTTTTCTTATACTCAAAATAAACAATATCAAATGCATGCGGCGCAATACTCAATTTTATGAAAATTGTTTTAGATTTCTTGTAATATCAAGTATATATATTGACAAGAATAATGAATGTATGCTAAAATAATATAATAAATTTTTTGTTTGGAGGCAGTGATTTTGAAGGAAATCGAAGATCGTAAACCCGGCGAAACGAGCGGAAACGATGACGGTTTCTGGAATATCGACAAGCTTGTTCCTCCGTCAAGACGGGGCGCAAAGCGTGCCCCCGAATATGCCGAATATAAACCCGGGATTAATACGGCGGAAATCATAATCGGATCACCCGAGAAAAACGAAAACGAAGTGCCTATACAAAGTCTCAAGACCTGTTGTCCAGCCGATAATCCCGGACATAATATAATTTTTAAAGACAGCAATATTCTTATTGATGCCGACATATGTCCTTATGTATCCCCGACGGAACGCGAACGCGGATTTTTAAGGATGGCGCGCATTTCCTACCGTAAATCGTCATCCCCTTCCGCAGTTCATTTTCCGATGTATTCATTTTCGCCGGTTTATGCCGATATGAATTCCGCACAGCTGAACTGGTATTACAGTTGGCGCGAGCGGTTTATTTCCGGAGCAGATATAAAAACCGACAACGCGTATATGAACCTCTTTCTTTCCGAGCTTGTAAATCTTTCACTCGCGGGAGAGCTTTCTCCGGCCGATACGATACTGATTATAATGCGTTTATGGAGCTGCTTCAGAACCGAAAGTGTATATAACGATAAGCTTTTTTGCGATATCGTTTCAGACTTCTGTATTCTTACCCGGACACCGCTTCCCTTTGAAAAAATTGGCGAAATAATCTGTTCAATCAAAACACGCGGGACGCCGCTTATATACGGTCTATATATTTTTGATTACCTTCTGACACATCCCTTAATCCATACTAAAACTTCAATGGATTTTATGCTTTCAGTTATTTCGGATTACGATTACAGATCGTCAAAGCATTACGCGGAAAACAGCGAATACGCGGCAAAGCTCTCCGCGGTTATTCTGAAATTTACCAGAAGCGGAATTTTTTCTTATGATCAATCCGGCGATTATCTGGGCACAAAAAAGCCTTCCGAACTGACGGTCAAAAGAAGAATCTTTCCCGGAATAGTCATTGATTCATCACTGGTTTCATCGTTATCCGTCAGATATTATCCTCTTCACTGCGACGAATCCGTGCGGCTTCGCACCGCAAGCATCGTTAAATATATCGAGAATAAGCTTCGCGCCATATACTGTATACGCAACAGGCTCTCAAATGTCAATATAAGCTCCGATCAAAAATCGCCGATAGACGCGTTTTTTTCGCGAATACATTCTGTTTCAAACAAACCAGTTGAAAAACTCTTGTCTCTTGATACTGAAAAACAGGAAGTAAATAAAAAGGTTACTGTCGATATAAATATCGAAAAAGCCAAGAATATCGAGCTTTCCTCCTGGGACACGACCAAAAAGCTTACGGAAGCGTTTGACGACAGCGGCGAAATGCTTGATTTTGCCATTATTCCTTCAATAGATTCTTTTGATGCGGAGGACGAATGCGATACGCCGCAGGAGGATTACGAGTGCGATTCAGCAGATGAATTTGCGACATTTGCATCAGAAATAACTCCTCTTCAAAAAGAAATTCTCCTTTTCCTTTTGTCTGACAACAAAGCCGCGGCACGCACATCCGCCATAAGCGCCGGAAGCTTTTTAGAGGCCGAGGTTGATTTGATCAATTCCGCAGCTGCGGATATAATACGTGATATTGTAATAGAACAGACGTTGGACATAACCGGAGATTATATTTCGGATTTACTTCGTGTTTTACAATCATAAAACACACTTTGATAATAGCGGAGCATAATATTAAGTTTTGCATTAATCGCCGGCTTTTGGCACAGCCATAATAATTATCGAACAAGGAAAGATTTATTCATCATTTTACAATGAATAAATCATGGTATAAAATGATGACAAACGAAATAAACAAAGCAGCGGATATTATTAAAATACCGAGACGCGTACTCGGAACCCTGTTGAACGCTTATGCCGCCGGTGTTGTTCCCCGATTCGGATTGGAATACATCGCCATCGGAAGAAGCTCCGAGATCGGAGCTTTTTTATCTGATTTTGACGCGATAGCCTCGGGTATGGGAACTTTCCGCTTTGTAATAGGAAAATACGGCAGCGGAAAAAGCTTTTTAATCGGGCTTGTCCGCTGCAACGCTCTTGAACGGAATTTTATAACCGCCGACTGTGATCTTTCTCCGGAACGAAGATTTCACGGTTCAAAAGGTCAGGGGCTTGCCGCTTTCCGCGAGCTCATGAAAAACCTCGGTTCAAAGTCTTCTCCGGACGGAGGCGCGCTGCCTTCTATACTCACAAGATGGCTGTCCGGACTTCAGACCAACGCTGTAAAAAACGGCTTTTCTCCCGACACTCCGGTTTTTTTTTCAGAGGTGGAAAAAGATATTTATTCGGTGACGGACGATCTTTGCTCGCTTGTAAATGGTTTTGATTTCGCTAAAGTATTAAAAAAATACTACGACGGAGTCATCAAAGGCAACGACGACGAAAAAGAAAGCGCCTTACGCTGGTTAAGAGGCGAATTTTCCACCAAGCAGGAGGCTCGTTCCTGCGGGCTCGGAACTTCTTCCATAATTGACGACGCCAACTGGTATGATTATATAAAGTTATATGCGGCATTTTTCCGCAGAATCGGATATAAGGGCTTCATCGTTCTTTTTGACGAAGGAGTTAATTTGTATAAAATACCGAACCGACTGTCACGTGAAAATAATTACGAAAAAATTCTTTCAATGTTTAATGATACTTTGCAGGGAAAGGCCGAAGGGCTGGGTATCGTGCTCGGCGGAACACCCGCGTTTCTGGAAGACAACCGAAGAGGACTTTTCAGCTATGAAGCTTTGAAAAGCCGCTTGGAGGAAGGTCGGTTTACCGGCGACAGAAGGAATCTTATTTCACCCGTTATCAAGCTGAACCGCCTTTCCGATGATGAGCTTTACGCGCTTGTGGAAAGGGTCATGAAGCTCCATTCTCAATATTACGGAGTTCAGTTACAGCTCACAGAGCAAAATATAGTAACTTTTCTGAAAATCTGTCTTGAACGGATGGGAGCCGATGAAATGATCACTCCAAGAGAGGTCATTCGGGATTTTCTCAATATACTTAATATAATGCTTCAAGACAAATCAGTGACCTTTGACGAGCTTGTCGGAAACAAAAACAATATAAAACTCGAAAAAGCCTCAGAGAGCGATAAAGAGAACAACGATAGCAGCGAAGAGGGCAATGACGACGATTTTTTCAATCTCGGAAAATTAGAGCTGTAAGACCAAATAAGGTCATTTATATCGGATCAGGAGGTATAAATCATGTCGAAGTCGGACGCATCGGAAATTTTCGCACGCTATTCGCCTTTTATCCGCGATTTTATATACAAAAACAACTGGCAGTCTCTGCGTGAAGTTCAGCTTAGAGCGGCCGATGTCATTTTCAATTCAGAAAATAACTTATTGATTTCATCCTCCACAGCCTCCGGTAAAACAGAGGCTGCGTTCTTTCCGATATTGTCAATGCTTGAATCCGAAGGGCGCGACAGCTTCGGAGTTTTATATATCGCTCCGCTGAAAGCGCTGATCAACGACCAATTTTCACGCCTTGAATATCTTCTTGATGAAAGCGATATACCTGTTTTTCACTGGCATGGTGATGTCCCGACTGCGCATAAGGAAAAATGGATCAAAAAGCCTTGCGGGATCCTTCAGATTACACCGGAATCGCTCGAAAGCATGCTTATCAACCGCCGCAACGATATTCCCCGTATATTCGGCAACCTCAGATTCGTAATTATCGACGAAATACATACGCTGATGGGGTTCGACCGCGGCGGACAGACAAAATGTATAATTGAACGGATATCTTCGCTTATCGGCTTTTCGCCCAGGCGGATCGGGCTTTCCGCAACGGTCGGCGATACTTCTCTCGCCGCCAAATGGCTAGGTGAAGGCAGCGGAAGAGACACGGAAGTAGTGGATATAAAAGAAAAGGGCATTGTCTGGAAGCTTGCGGTGCAGCATTTCTTCGCCGACGGCGCTCCCGGGCCGCAGACAGAGCCAAAAAACAGCGAAGAAGCGGTTGAAATGCTTTCAGGGTCATTTGAAACAACGGATTCATCACAGGAAGCTCCACCGGCTGATGCCGCAAGCGAATTTGTATATGACGCGACCGCCAGAAAAAAATGTATCATATTTTCAAATTCCCGCGAGGAAACAGAGCATGTCACCGCCACAATGCGCCAAATCGCGGAAAAGCGCGGCGACCCGGACCGCTTTTATATACATCACGGAAATCTTTCCGCCGCTATACGCGAAGAAACCGAAATAGTTTTAAAATCCGATGCGATAAACACCGCCTGTGCGACGGTAACTCTTGAATTGGGTATAGACATCGGAAAGCTTGAACGGATAATCAACATCGGTTCGCCAAATACAGTCACGGGATTTCTTCAAAGAATAGGCCGTTCCGGACGCAGGAGCGAGCCATCTGAGATGATACTCGTTTTCAGGGAGGAACCAATCCTTCCAAACGCACCGCTTTATCAGCTTATTCCATGGGAGCTGCTGCAGGCGATCGCAATAATTCAGCTATATATCGAAGAAAGATGGATCGAACCTCCGTTTTCAAAAGCAATGCCGATGAGCTTGTTATTTCATCAAACGCTTTCAGCCGCCGTTTCATCCGGATCACTTTCACCGGCAAAGCTCGCCGGACGCGTCCTATCTCTCTCACCGTTTCGGAACGTCGATAAAAACGATTACCGCGACCTGCTTGTAGATATGATAAAACGCGGTTATTTGCAGCAGACAGAGGAAAAAGAACTGATATGCGGCGAAAAGGGCGAAAGGCTCGCCGGCAATTTTAAGTTTTATGCCGTTTTCAAAGACAGTGAAGATTATACAGTCAGAATAGGCAGCGAAGAAATCGGAACCATTACGTCTGTTCCTCCGGTCGGAGACAGATTCGCGCTTGCGGGACATGTATGGGAAGTCGAAGAAATTGATGTTCCCCGCAAGCTGATATATGTAAAGCGTGTCAAGGGTAAGATGGAGATATCGTGGCCCGGCGATAAAGGTGAAATACACACGAAAATCCTCAAGCGTATGAAACGCGTAATAGAAGAAGACATAATTTATCCTTATCTCATGCCGAACGCAGCAAAACGGCTGAATGATGTCAGGCAGCTGAATAAAAACACGCGCTTTACTGAATGCGGCATAATTCCTCTCGTAAACATGAGCTATGTCATGTTTCCCTGGCTCGGGACGCGTTCAGTAAGAACATTCCGTCGCTTTTTAAAATTCAAATGCGCTTCAAAGCTCGGACTGACTCAGATCGAACAGGACTCATGTTATTATCTCACATATAAAGCCGAAAATTGTTCTCCCCGTGAGCTGGCGTTGTTTATGAAAAACTATATTGACAGAAACGAGATCAGAATGTCTGAGCTTGTAGGAGAAAACGAGCATCCGATATATGAAAAATATGATGATTTTATATCTCAGAAGCTGCTTTTAAAATCGTTTTACACTGACAAACTCGACTTTACGGAATCAAAAGAACGAATAAACGAAATCGATGCGGAAACGCGCAAGCAGCAGGCAGCTTTTCAGCAGCAAAAATAAACTTAGAAATGAAAGGATAACGACATGTCAGAATTAATATCGGTCCGCTTTGAATGTCCTGCTTCATACGGCTATGCCGCATATTACAGCTTATGTAAAGCGATAGATTCAGTGATTATATCAAACAACACCGACCGTGATATTTTAGGGATCGAAATTGAGCTGTCATCTTTGCCGAGCTTTTTTGATCCTTTAAAAATTAATATCGGGACACTACGCGCTATTTCTCACATCAGAATTGACGATCCGAAGCTTGATGTAAACGCAGATATGCTGGCGTTTATGAAAGAGACTACGCATACGAAAATCACCGCAAAAGTTAAGTACGACGGACACGAATACTCCGTTTCAGCGGGGACCGAATTGATGACGCTTTCAGGTTGGAGCGGTATAGGCACTTTCCCGGAGCTGATGGCGTCATTATCCATGCCGGAATGCTCTGATATTCAAAGGCTCGGTGATTATGCATTAAGACACGCGGAATCGAGGAGCCCGGCTTTTGGATATAAAAATAAACAATCCTCAGAAATAATCGACGAATTTAAAGCGGTGTACAATGCTGTTCAAGCTTTAAAAATTACTTATTCCGCTTCGCTTTTTATATGCGATAAAAGCTTAACCAAGCTGAAGCTTCCGGATGAAGTGCTGTCCGGAACATCGGCCAACAGTCTTGAACTTGCTCTTGTTTTTGTCTCTGTTCTTGAAGCTATGAAATTAAATCCGTTAATCGTGCTTACAAACGGGAAAACAATGGTGGGATGCTTTTTGGAAAAAAAGTGTTTTGCTTCATCTGTATGCGATAATTTTACTGTATTCAATGAATATGTGCGTTCCGAAATCAATATGGATGGGATTCTCTTGCTTATCGATCCTTCGTCTGTTATAAACGGTACGTCCATTTCATTTGAATCTTCCGTAGAAATGGCCGTACGGTCACTTAATCAGGATTCCTTTTATCTTGCTGTGGATTTTCGCCGCGCACATCTGAGCGGGGTTAAATCTCTGCCGCAGGAGCTGAGAGCGGATACACCCGAGCTTAAGGACGACTTTTTCAAAATAAAACAAATACCTGTTGAAGCTCATCAAATTAGTATAACAGATGCTGTTTCATATCTGTCCGGATCATCATCCATAATTATATCCGAAAGCCCGATTCTCAACCTCACAGATAAGAATTCGTTCAGAATAATTCCCTCGTCCGCTGTTTCGATGATCTCCGCCATGTCCGGATCGGGTTCGTCAGATATTCTCTCTGCTCCCTATGATTCAGACTTAACCATACTGGATTCCGATGCTTTAAAGCTGCTTTCGCAGAAGCTTGGCCAAAGCAATAAATCGCCTTCCGCCTTCTTCTGCTTTGACAATCCCGAAGAAATGTCTTCAAAGCTTTTTTCAATGATTTCAACTGTGGAACGCGCCAAAAGCAACGGTTCATGCGAGAATTTTTATGCCGCCTTCATCGAAATAGGATATTATGATTCATCAATCGGGAAATCATTAAATGCGCCTTTGCTTTTTATTCCTGTAAAAATATACGCTCTCCCCGATCACAGGGGATTTTGCATTACGGTAAAATCCACTCGGGTATTTATTAATACTTGTCTTATCGAAAGGCTTTCTCTTTTATACGGCGTCAAGCTTTCCGCACTTAAAAGTTACGAAAATAAACCCATCGATCAAATAATCAGCTTTATTACAGAAGAAGCCCGTTCGCTGACAATATTTTTTAGCACAATATCTGTTTCCGAACCTGAAGCTTTCATAGGCGTTTTTCCCGTATTTGATATGCGAATCGCGGAATCACTCACTCCGGAAGTCTTAAAAGACGGTGGACAAACAAACATGACCGCGTGCAAAATCGCAATATCAGCCGCTGAGAATGTATCCGCCGTTTGCGCTGAGGAAGGCAAGGACGAACCCGACGCGGATGCGGTTTATAAATCGGAATCCGTGCCGCCGTTATCACTTGATAAATATCAGCTTTCGGCTATGCGCGCATCCGAAACCAATGCTTTCACCGTTGTAAAAGGTCCTTCCGGATCAGGAAAAACCTTTCTGTCCGCTTCAATGGCATATATGAGAGCCGCCAAAGGCGAAAAGATCCTCTACATAAACGAAACAGAACGCGGAAGAAAAAAATTTGCCGAATATCTGCGCCTGTTTTCAGCAGGATCGTTTTCTTATGATTTGTGTGCCCAAAAACCGGTTTCCGAGCCTGCACTATCAAAAGATTTACCGGATCCGGATGAAATATACTCTTTATATCACCGTTCCCGTGAAGCACGCCTTAAGGTAAATTCATATTACGAAGCTATGAATACTCCTCTGGGATTTGGTTATTCCTTTAAAAATGCTCTCCTTCAGTTTGATAAAGTCTGTAACGCAAAGTATTCAATTCCATTCGCGTTTGAATCTATCGCCTCACTTGATAAGTCTGGCGCAGTGAAGCTTTTTGAGCTTGCAGCAAGGGTCATCGACGCATCCGTTGAAACAGGCGGCCCATACGGCAATCCGTTATGCTTCTGCCGTCTCAACAGCTTTTCATATGAACTCAAGAATGAGATAATATCATCGTTTATAAAGCTTCGCTCGGACGCAAACATGCTTATCAGAATACAAAACGAACTTGCGAAACTTTTCCAAATTGATGGAATTCATACTGTTTCACAGGCAAAAGCGCTTTTTGAAACGGCAAGCGTGATCACAAAAACCGGCTTTCCTCCGTATTACGGTTATTTCGATTCTGTTTCTGACGGTGCCGTCATTTCTCAAATTCCAACTGTAATCGAATACGGCAAGCGGGCAGCAGAATTGCGTAAATCTGTCATGAAACGCTTCGACAACGGAATTTTTTCATTGAACTCCGCCGAAATGCTTTCCGAGATCAGAGCAGCTTCATCGCTTAACATATTCAGGAAAAATGCCGTATCAAAGGACACGGTAACAAAGCTCCGCACATATGCAATTTCCCCAAAGGATATCACGGTCTCAAACATTTCTGAGATACTTAATTCATTGATTAAATACAGTGAATACGCTAAATACCTGTCGGAGCATACCCAAACCATTAAAAAGCTTTTCGGTAAGGATGCAGACGCGCCGGATACCGACCTTTTTGCTCTTTTCGATTCCATAGAAGCTGATTATTCAAGCTTTAAAGCTCTTGACGACATGCTTTTAAGAATATTCAATGATAGCTCATCAGGACGGAAATATATGGCGAAGCTATTAAAATCGCTTTCTGATCCAAATGAATTTTCGTCGTTTTGCGCACTTTTCTCCTCGTTTTCAGATGCTGAATCCTCATTTGAAGGGTCCTTTGACAACTTTTCGAGACTGCTGAAGATTGATTCATATTCATTTAACGAAGCTTTGAAAGCGGATTATTTTGACAGGCTTATTCCAACCCTCGATTCCATACACGAGCGTTTTGATTCGCTCAAACAGTGGAGCGCCTGGATTGCCGCAAAGGAAGTCGCAGAAAGCTGTGGCCAAACCGCGCTTGTAAAGCTGTGCGAAAGCGCAGACATATCGCGCGATGAACTTTCCGATGCGTTCACTAAGGGCTTTTTCCGTGCCGCCTGCGAATACGCTATGTCTTATTTCAAACCGCTGCGTGATTTTTCCAAAGAATCATATAGGTCGCTTTGCACAGAGGCAAGACGGCTTTCGGAAGAAGCCGACTTGATTAAGCTTGCTTCCATAAATAAGAGACTTTGCCTTGAACTAAGCTCGGCTCCGACTTCCGAAGCCGGAAATATCACATCCCGCTTCGCTATTTTCGTTTCGGACTGTGAATCAGCTTACAGTATTATAACAGAAGAACATAATATAAATTTCAACTGCGTTATATTCGATGACGCACACCTTATACCGACTTTTCGCGCTCTTATGCTTTTTAGACATACCGGCTGTGTTTGTGTAATAGGTAATTCCATTTGCCCGAAAAGTCCACAAACACTCTTTCGTATGAATTCCCTTTCGGCTTGTGAAACCGATGTAACCCGTCTGAGCATGCTCTCCGAAGCCGCGGAAGCAGCGGTCGATATTAAATATATTCTACATAACGTTCCGGAAATTAATTATGAAACAAAAATCCTTTCAGATATAATTTCGGGAAGCAATATGAGTTCATTTTATCCTCTTCCTTATAAAATTCCGTCAATTTCCTCTATTTCAGTAAAGGGCGAATTTGATCCAATCAATGAAATTAACAGAGAAGAAGCATCCGCCGCAGTCAATTCCTTGTTTGGAATGATTAAAACAGCCACGGATAAAGGGAAGAAGCTTTCCTGCGGTATTTATACTTTATCAGAAGCTCAGGCTCGCCTGATAAAGAAGCTCATTATACAAAAAACGAATAATTCAGACCAGGCGCAGATAATGCCGGATCTGTCGGTTTTATCCGAAGACGAAAATATTTTTGTCAGATGTGTATACGGCTGTAATTTTGAAACTCGGGATCATATCATTTTTTCTCCCGCTGTTTCTGGACGCGACAGGGGAAAATACAATGACAGGCTTATAAAAGCTTCAGGGTATTTTGACGATCCGAACTCAGCGTTTATTCTCTCCTCGCTGGTCAGCTGTGCAAGGATTTCATTTAAAGCCGTTCTTTCCTTTGATCGTACGGTTTTTGACATCGACGGCTCTGTATGTACAGGATATAAACCATATGCCAGACTATTTTCAGAGCTTCTGAATGCTCAGGCATGCCCCGAGCAAAAAATGTCTTCATCCTGTGTTTCAGAAAAGAAAACGAATTTCTTACTCCGCCTGGAAAAATTTCTGACTGATAAAGGATTTGTTGTAAGCGGCGGCCGGAAAGACGGATGCTGCTCCGTCGATATAATCGTTACACGCCCGGGCGTCAGCTCCGCCACGCTCGGAATAATCCTCGACGACACCTCTTTCAGTTACGGCAAGTCTTTCTATTTCAGAGAGGTCACTGCTGTTGATGCACAAGAAGCTCAAGGAATAAAAACATTCAGAATATATGATGCTGACCGATTTGAAAACGAAAATAATGTTTTCGAATCAGTCGCAGAGGCAATGAAATAATATATTTGTTTAACGGAACAGGCGATGCCACATAAAAGCGGCACCGCCTGTTTTATTAATAAAAATATAACTGTTAACTATTGACATATTATATTTATGTTTATATAATATAGTTGAAATGATTAATATTCATTAACATTCTTTCAAGCATTTTCAATACCATATAAACAAACCTTGATTCTTCAAAGGAGATATTCATGAATATTTTATACTATATAAAAAAGAAACGCGGCGTATTAATGATCGCAGCAGTTTTAATGATAGCTTTTTTGACGATTCTTTTCGCGGGAAGCGAAACCACCGATAACAAAACGCATGACACGACACAGACAGATACCCTTGAAACAACTGCAACCGTGATAACAGATAAAACAAGTTTTTCAGATACAACAAATCAAACAACAACCGGCAGTATAATTGATCCTGCTGAAACAACTGATACTGATGTTCAGACAACACAACCCGATACCGGCGAAGAAACCAAACCGGCCATAACGGGCAAAGAAGCAGAGTTTCTTTCCGCTTTTCGTTCGGTATACACAGAAGCAGAGCGCATATACGCATTTTATTCCGTTTATAGGAGAATAAAACATGGTAATTTAACTACTGATATTGACGGTATGAGGTATGACGTAATTACAGAACCGGGGCTTTTTTCACTAAATGATCTTAAAATGCTTACACGTAAATATTTCAATGACGAATTTACCAAATCCCTTATTAATACCCAAAATATCGGAAATCATCCTTTGTTTATCGATTATAATGGAGCATTGTACCGGATTGGAGGTTATGCCGGGCAATGGTCATATGACGCGGTCGATAATGATGAATATGAAATAATCGAATTGTCTGAAACCGATGCAGTTGTTCGCGTTACGGCATCTGTCGATGAATATGACAGAAGATACTTCGGATCATATGATTTCCATGTTACAATAGATAATAACGGTAATATTATATTTACTGATTTCAAACTGCTTGCCGATGTGCTATGGGAAGTTTTTGTAACAAAAGCGGAAACCGGCAAAGAAATTACTCCATTAGATAAAGAAGCAAAGCTGCTTGCCGATTTCAAATTGGTATATGAGAAAGCTGAACGTGTATATGCTTTTTACAGCGGTTATGGACTTATTAAACACGGAGAACTTAGTGTTGATATTGATGGTTTGACATATCTCATTATTACAGAGCAAGAACTGCATTCAATTAATGATTTAAAAACACTCACGCGAAGATATTTTAGTGAAGCAATAACTGAATCTCTTATTGATACAATAAATCACGGAAATGACCCTTTGTTTATCAATTACAATGGAGCATTATACCGAATTGGTGGCTATGTCGGACTATGGACTTATGAAGTGGCCGATAACGAGCAATATGAGCTTATAGAATCATCAGACACCGATGCTGTCGTACAGGTATCCGCGTATACTGAAGAAGTTCATACAAAACACTTCGGATCATATGATTATCATGTAACAATAGATAATAACGGTAATATTATATTTACTGATTTCAGACTTCTTGCTGATGTGTTATGGCATAGTATTAAATGATAGTTATCGAACGTATGCCATTGTTGTTTATTTAGAATTTCACACTATAAAAATAATGCATATATGTACCTTGAAGTGTCAAAGGAGATATTCATGAATATTTTATACTGTATAAAAAAGAAACGCGGCGTATTAATGATCGCAGCAGTTTTAATGATAGTTTTTTTGACGACTCTTTTCGTGGGATGCGAAACCACCGATAACAAAACGCATGACACGACACAGACAGATACCCTTGAAACAACTGCAACCGTGATAACAGATAAAACAAGTTTTTCAGATACAACAAATATATCAACACCAAAAACGACAGATGATATAACAAATCGAACAACAACCGGCAATATAATTGATCCTGCTGAAACAACTGATACAGATGTTCAGACAACACAACCCGATACCGGGGAAGAAACCAAACCGCCCATAACGGGCAAAGAAGCAGAGTTTCTTTCCGCTTTTCGTTCGGTATACACTGAAGCAGAACGCGTATATGCCTTTTATTCCGGATATGGCATAATCAAACACGGTAGTCAGACTACTGATATTAATGATATGGAATATCAAATAATCACTGAACCCGGTCTTTCGTCATTTAATGATCTTAAAATGCTTACACGTAAATATTTTAACGAAGAATTAACCAAATCACTTATTAATACTGAAATCAATGGAAATCATCCTTTGTTTGCCGATTATAATGGAGCATTGTACCAAATAGGAGGCTATGTCGGGCAATGGTCATATGACGCAGCTGATAATGAAGAATATGAAATAATCGAATTGGCTGAAACCGATGCAGTTGTCCGGGTAACAGCATATTTTGACGATGATGGAAGAAAATATCTAGGGTCATATGATTTCCATGTAACAATGGATGAAGAAGGAAACATCTGCTTTACTGATTTCAGGCTGCTTGCCGATATCCTATGCAACAATTATTATTTTATAAGTAATCTACAAAAATATAAAATAGAACCGGATTTATCCGTTCCCGTCTGCGATGCTTATAAATTGACGTTTGAAACCGTCAACAATGAATACGGATCAGACACCGTTTATAATTCGGTTTTTGTTGTTCCTCACTTGAATGCCGAAACTGACGGCGCAAACCGACTCAACTTAAAAATAGAAGCCGATTTCACACGTAGATGTGCCGACTTTATCAGAAAATTAGAATCAGATAAACTGCCCGGAACATATTTAACATCATACTATACATATTTTTTTGAAGGCGATATACTTGCAATTATATGTTCACATAACATATATGTAATAGGAAGCGATGCCGGAGGGGAAATTAACGATTGTTATTATTTCAATACCAAAACTCAGACTGAAGTAGGCTTAAGTGATTATTTTGCCGCGGCGGGAACATCTATCACGGATATTACCGGATATATAAACAGCAATATGCGGGGATATTTTACGTCATATTATGCTCCATCTGATTATTACCTGCGGGAAAATGACATAACGGGTGCCTTTAAGTGGCAAACCGGAAATTTCACAATTTTCTGCGATATAAGCAAAATATTGAATGAAACCGATTATTCCACAAAGGGCGGCGCATATTTCGAGCTAACTACGCCGGTGGAATGCACTGATGTATACGGAGATTGGTCATATACACCCACTCCAATGCAATACCACCCTAAATGCAATAGATTTATAAATGTATTAATCCAGCGCGGTGATAAAAGAATTTACTTTGATGCAGCAAGCCGCTTTGGTTACAATTTCATGTGGATTAATTCTGACATGGTGGCTATTTCCTACTCAGCAGAACGATATAGAGGCACATTTGCCATCGTCAGTATGAGCGATGAAAATAATAAGCCCGTTTATATTTGCGATATAACCCCCGAAGATATATATTACATAAATGGGCTAACAAAGCCGCTTAATATAGTACCTGTGCTAAATATTATACCAAAATCAATCTCAGATGATAACAGCATGCTTATCGCCGAATATACGCTTTTAGACGAAACAAATGATCTGTCAGGCGAAATATGTTATAATTTTAACACAGATGAAGCGTATTTCTCGTCGTCTCCTGGTTATCCGGTATATATTAAAAACGCGACAAGGCTGATAAACGGAGAAGCGCTTACCTGCATCAGAAACAATACCGCTATAAAGCTGTCGCAGTCGTATAAGGTCAGCCGAGTGCAATACATCGGTAAAGAATACAAAGATATCTTCACAGTCATAAATGAGCATGACTGGAGCATAGAAGCAGCTGTTTCGCATTCGGATAATTCCCTGCTGAAAGTAGAAATAAATAAGGCAGGTATGATCGGTAAACCCGAAACAGCATCAAACGGATATAAAACTGTTTATTATGATCCTGCGACTGATATTTATGTTGAATTACACTTTCAAGGAGGATATACCGAGGAAGAAGTAAAGGCAATAACAAATTCTGTGGGAGATACAGATTCTGATTGATCTGATACAACTCGTTTACTCGTGAATTTCACGTTACCGATCCTCAGCCAAAGAGCTTCGTATCATAGCCGAAATAAAAACCCCATGCCGGAATATCCTGGCATGGGGTTTTGTATCAATATCCGGCCGGCTATTCCGGAATTATAATAGCCGCGACGATATATGCGATTATTCCTGTTCCTGTGCAGCCCGTTAATACAGCGAGCAGCCTTATAATAGTGGGATCAATGTTAAGATATTCGCCTATGCCTCCGCAAACGCCGAACAGCATTCTTGAATTGGTGCTTCTGTAAAGTTTTTTCTGTTCCATGATAAATCTCCTATTCAATTTAATTCAGAATAATTTTGTATTGTAACCAGTGGAAAATAAGCTTTTATTATCTGATCGTATGTAAATCCGAGATCCGCCATATCCTTTATCCCGTATTGACTTATTCCGACTCCGTGGCCCCATCCGGTACCGTTAAAAATATACTGTGTTTTGTCGACTTTAAGCTGTTCATAGCCGTCAGCAGTTATAATGCACGCGTCCTGATCAAGTCTCGTAATCGAGGTATTTCCGCCCGCGTCAGCTGATATTACATTATAATCTGCGCTGGCTGCTGTCACTGGTCCGGAATCGTTTATTGTAAAAGTGACGGGATTTGATATCGTCATACGCGAACTTTTTACATATCTCGTAAGAATATTTCTAACCTCATCGCTTTGCTTGAACACAGCTTTGTTTCCGTTTGTTCCTGTAAGCGTCAGTTCATACGCATAACCGGTGTCTAGATATCTTGTTATTTTTACATCCGCGACGGGAGAATTGAGCTTGGACAATATTTTGGATTTTGAAAGAAGATAATCCGACAAATCATTAAGTGAAACCGTCGTTTTCCATACTCCGTTCGTATATTTCTTATAATTCTCATATGGAACCATTACAGATATAAGGTAAGGATAGCTTTCATTTGACCAGTCCCACGCATCCTTATAGCTGATCGTCGGTCCGCCGGTTATAGCATGATAAAATGTACACGCCACCTGGTTATCATATGTACAAACAAGACCTTTGGTTTCGTTTATTATGTTGTTCGTCCTCGCGGTCGCATAATGAAGTCCGCGATATACCTGACAGTGAGTGCTGTCACAAAAATCATAGTTGTCATTCGGGTGCTTGAAGGGCTTTCCCGCGAGCGTGTATGACCTCATTACTATCGCAAATGCCTTTAATGCTTCATCCGGCCAGTCTGAACTTATTTCGTAAGGAAGTACGCCCCGCATATAAGCTTCAAAATCGACCGTATTAATCATAGACATTCCGCTGGATGTCGTCTGATATTCAAACACGCCCTCATAAGTATAATTATATTCGTTGATAATATAATATGTTTGTTTTTCGGAATCAGGTTGAACAGGGTATGCATATAGAGCTGCATCCGCTGTGTTGAGCTTGAGAATTGTATCTCCGCTTGTTTTGTCGGCGAGAGCAAGCATTTTGTCGGTTGCGGCATACGAAGTAAAGTGTATGTCCCCGCAATCGGGAAGCGACGAAGCAAGCAAATCACGCTCTCCTTCGTTTAAATGCATACCAAGCCCGATATAATAACGGCCTTCGCTTATAATCGGAAATGTATGATGGCCTTTAACGGAATCCGGCAGAGAATCGACAGCCTGATTAAATTCCGAAAGTGACACATAGGATACGTCGGATATAAGGTTATACGGCGAATATATTAGATTTGCTGTCGCGGGAATAAAATTGCCCTGCGAATCCTTTGACATTGATATATCGCGCATGACAACGGTCATGCCGTTTCTGATGCACAGCGAAATATCCGAGCTTCCGTTATTTATATATAAATTCAATCCGAGAGGACCGGTTGAACCGACAGACTGGCTTTGGGCAAGGCAGTCTATTGTTGAAAATTTATAGTTTTTGGCCACCCTCACCATATTGTCGGTATTAATCGGATATATCTGCGAAGCATCATCCGCGCCTGCATTGAAAACGCCGTAAAAGGCAACATAAATTACGCCGAGAAACATAAGCAGGCATACAAAAGCGGCTATGATTCTTACTAAAACAGATCTAGCCTTCAATTTCGTATTCACCTCTCACCATTATGTATATTTCATCAGAAACAACCTCTATACCCCTTCCGTCATCACCGCGCGGTATAAGGCAATAATCGTTGAGTGAAAGGTATTCACCGTTTAATAACTCGTTTGAGATGGTCATATCGGCAATTCCCTGCTCCGCAAAAGGCGTTATCACACGGCAGGTTCCCGCCCTGTGTATCAGCTCAACCGCTGTTTTTGCGTAAAGCTTCTGACCTTTCAATAAATGCAGAACGGTATAACCGGAGGCAGAACCGGACATATTGTTGAGCTTCTCTTCCGCCGCGGCAATCTTTGCGTCAAGCTCCGCAAGCTTTTCATTAACTCCGGCAGAAACATAGGTAAAAATATCCGCTTTAATTTGTTCAGAAATTTGTCCTGCAAGCTCTGTTTCGACCTTTGCGCGTATCATTTCATCCAGAGAAGCGATTATCTGCGGCTTTAGAACATTATTGAGATAACTCAAAGATATAAGCGGATCAGTCCCCGTTTCCGCAGTTGCGGGAGTGCCTTCCGCGGCGGCAAAGCTTTGCTGTCCGACGAGATACCCGAAAAAGACCGATGCTGTCATGACGACAATCATCGCCGCGATCGAAATTGATTTTAATTTAATTCTTGCCGTATTTTTTCTCATATATTGACCTTCTATGGAATATTCTTTATTTACATCTGTTTTGTAAAATAAGACGAAATAATCTTTACTATAGACTCACAAGTTTATTTATTGGCGTTTGATAACGAAAAGATTTCTGACGGAATATCTTTCGTTGAAAGCGGTTATATTTGCTTTGTAAAGCTCATTGAAATCAAGATTGAAAAGCACCTTTGATCTTATCATTTCAAAAGAGGCATCTCCGAATTCCTTAAGGGCTTTTCCTCCAAGCATATATCCTGCGTCATAATAAGCGTTTGATATGATCTGTTTCATTATCAGAGCAGAATCATTGTCGGGGAGATAATAATTCATACAGATCTTCATGAACACATCGCTTAGCTTTCCATATGACGCGGCCGAAAGTACCTGTAGTGCGGAGCCCGCAAGATCGGTATTCATACAATTATTAAGAACAAATACAGCCTGAGTCGAGCGATCCACATAACCGGAGTATTCTGCCTGATCAGAATAACACTTCGGCATGGGAAGCGCCCCTGCCGTAAAATCATATGAATCAAGGAACGAAACCGCCGAAGCCTTGTATATATAAAACAAGCATCTTCCCTGCTTGAAATAATCCGCGCCCTCTTTATCTCCCCGACGGCTTTCGGAAAGAAAAGCATTGTTGTCAACAATCAAAGATGAAATGAGCTTCATGACGCTGTTAGTCGTATCGTTTTTAAAATTCATGACAGGCGGATACGGCGGCTCGTTTTCTATAGTGGTAATATCAGAAGACGCCCATATCACATCACAGAAAGTGGTATCGTCGGTATTCGTAGTAAAGCCGTAATATCCGGCGTCTCTGGCGGTTTTTGAATATGTTTTTACCATATCCCAGTTCCATGCACCGCTATTAAAAAGCTCTGAGGGATCCTTAAGTCCAAGCTTTGCACAAAGATCCTTATTATAAAATACACACCATATTTTATCCGGCGAATATGTATAATCGCCTATTGCGGCATATGCGAACGTGCCTGGCGTGACGGACGCCATGGCTTTATGATCGTAATATGGCGCGGTATAATCCGTAAACGGCAATGTATTCATATTTAGAAGCATGTTTTGAGCAATAAACGCGTCCATCAGGCTGTACGGCATTATTACCAGCTCACAGAAATCGCTGTTCGCATAATATTCAGCACAAAGCTTTTCGTAATAATCATTAAGGGACGTATGCGACACATCTGCGCCGACGATTTTTATGCCGAGCTTTGATTCGCAGAGGGCGTTTCTTTCATCTACCGCCGAATGTATGAGGTCGGTCAATCCGCTTGTGAGAAAATATTCATCATCAAAAGCGGCAATACGCAGCTCGCTGCCGCCGAATGTTTTCACATTAAGACTTTCGAGATAGTCATAAGCGGCAGGACCGACGGAACCAATAGATTCTTCAGGTGTATCGGAAGCATTTTTTACCGGATCGGCCTTGTATCCGTCACGCGATCCCGCATCGTCCTTTATCGAATTACCCATCGGAAAATCACAAGAAAAGCAAAATACCGCCAGTGAAAAAGCGGTAATTATACATATTATCTTATAAGTTGTTGATTTTTTCATAATAAAATTATAATTATATATAGCTGCAGTCGCGGAATAATGTTCCGCCGGATACTGCCTTTCTGCTTTAATTCATAAGCTTTTCTTTTATAGCGATCTTTTTATTATTAACTCTGCAATTAACTTAAAGAGATAAGACTCTGGTATATGGGCTTTTCACTCTTTAAAGACAAGGATTATTCAATTGCCGTTTTAATAACTGCTGTTATACTACATAAGCATTTTTGCCGGAACATACATACTGATAAACAAATTAAGAAAGCAAGGGATTAAATTCTGTTTTTATGATATGCGGTAAAAATCATTTTATGTAGGAATTATATCATTATCCGTGAAAATTGTCAATACTCGCGGCTTGCGCTGCTGTATGTAATATTCTTCCTTCTTACAATAATTGCTCATTATGATTATCCCATTATTATGCAAAACGCTTTTCTCTTTTCATCAGACTTTTTGCCATAAAGATATAAATGGTAACAAATTACAATCGCAAAACAAAAAAGCTCCCCGAATAACCTTATGAGTTTTACCCATAATATGGATTTATCATAAGCATTTTTTATATAAAACCCATTAAGCAATATTTTGGTTTATTATACAATACGACAAAATCCGCACGCATCATGAGGTAATATTTTAATATTCCGGATGAAAAGGAGAACGCGATGGAAGCCGAAATTATATACGGCGATATGTATTCACTTATCAATATTGCGATGGATCTGATGTCTTTATATACCGCTTCGATGCTTATGCGTCAAAAAGCTTCGGCCGGTCGTCTGATAATAGGTTCCAGTATAGGAGCCGCGGCCGCTCTTGGTATTGTCTTTTGGTCGCCGCCGCCCTTGGCTGCTGCCGCCGCAGGAATCATCGCTTGTTTTTTAAGTGTAGCCGTTGCTTTCGGTATTAAAAAGCGGAAGAAACTTTTCCCTCTTTTCGGAGCCACGGCAATCAGCGCCGTATTTTACGGAGGAATATGTGAATTCTTTTTCGGAATGCCGGGAATACATACCGGAGGGGGGATCGGGGCGCTTATATATTCAGCTGCGGCCGGAATCGGACTTATATTGATAAAGCTTTTAGACGCAAGGCTTCGTGCACGGCTCGAATGCCCATCGTCAGACGCTTTTATTTATTTCGGAGGCAGGCACATTCAGGCAAGACTGCTTATTGATACCGGAAATATTCTGACTGAGCCATATTTTGGTCTTCCCGTTATGACTTTGAGCTGTGAAGCGGCTTCGGGCTTGTTTGACGAACCAACAATGGCGCTCATACGCGGCGGAGTAAATGACATCCCGGAAAATGCCGGTTCTTATCCTCCTTTTCTTGCGATACCCTGTCATTTCCGCGGCGGAAGCGGAATTCTGTTCGGATTTAAACCGGAAAAGGTTCTGATTCAAAATGGTCACACCGCTTCAAAAAGCAAAGAAATTGATTCGATTGTCGTAGGCATAGATACCTGCGGAGGAGATTATCTCGGATTCGACGGACTGCTGCCCGCTTCATCTTTATAAAAGCTTCAAGGAGATATAAAAATGATATTTGATTTTATAAAAAGCATTATTAAATTTTTAACTCGTGTTTTCAAAAAAAGAAAAACAGCGGACGGAGATATATTTTACATAAACGGAAGCTCTGATCTTCCTGCTCCGCTTACGCCCGAGGAAGAAGCGGCTCTCGTATCTGCGTTCCGAAAAAGTCCGGAAGCGATCGGGATACGGAATACTCTTATTGAGCATAACCTAAGGCTCGTGGTATATATTGCGAAAAAATATGACAATACCGGTATAGGAACAGAAGATCTTGTATCGATAGGTACGATCGGACTGATAAAAGCAATAAAGAGTTATGATCCTGATAAGAATATAAAGCTCGCAACCTACGCTTCGAAATGTATTGACAACGAAATATTGATGTTTATCAGAAAAACGAGCTGTATAAAAAATGAAGTGTCCATTGAAGAACCTTTGAACACTGACCGTGAAGGAAATGAGCTTTTACTGTCTGATATTCTCGGTTCCGATGGCAGCGAAGTTCACAAATCGCTGGAAAATGAAGAAGAGAAAAGCATAATAATGCGTGCGGTTGCTTCTCTTGATAAGCGGGACCGTACCATAATAGAGCTCAGGTTCGGCATGTGCGGACGCGAGGAGCTTACCCAAAAGCAAGTCGCAGATATGCTCGGAATATCGCAGTCATATATTTCAAGGCTTGAAAAACGTATAATTGATAAACTTCGCCGTGAAATCTGCGGTAAAATATAGCTCATCATTTTTTTGATGAAATTTGCTTATAACGCTTTAAAAACTCATACTTTTGTGATATAGTTATAGTTGAAGTTTTATTGCATTTATGTGAGGTATTAATATTTGCGATGATGAATTTATTTATGCCCGATTATATGCTGGACTCCGTATTTGACATAACTCCCGATTTTCTTAAATGTCTTGATATACGGGCTGTGATTTTTGATATAGACAATACTCTTGTCCCTCACAATCATCCCGACCCTGATGTAAAAATTGTGGATTATCTTGAAAAGCTTAAAAACAACGGAATAAAAATCGGTATAGTTTCAAATAATTCGCAGAAACGCGTATCTCTTTTCACTAAAAACCTCGGGGTTTCATACAGTTACAAATCCGGAAAGCCGAAAAAGGGCTCACTCGATGCCGTTTCCGGCTCTTTTATGCTTGAACCGTCTCATATCGCTCTTGTAGGCGATCAGATATTTACAGATATACTCGCGGCAAAGCGAGAAGGCATTATATCAATTCTTGTTTCTCCCATAGATATATCAAAAGAAAATTTATTTATCAGGCTAAAACGCTTTTTCGAAAGGCCTCTGATATCGGCTTGCAGAAAAAAGATGTCTTTGAAAAGCAAAATTTAAGGTGATCAACATGCATAACATCACAAAATTCATGAACATTATAAGCGAAAAGGAATGCGCCATAATCTTTTCGTCAGTTAACAGAAGATTCCTGTCGAATTTTCTGTCAACTGACGGATATCTTTATGTAACATCTTCAAAAGCGGTACTATTTCTTGATTCAAGATACTACGAAATGGCGCAGATTGCACAAAAGTGCGGGCAGATACCTGACGAAATCGAGCTGAAAAATTACGGCTTTACGGCTGAAATAAACGATATGCTCTCCTCAGGCGAAGCAGACACTCTTCTTTATGAAGATCGCAGACTCACCTGCGCCGATTTAGAATCGTATAAAAATCGCTTCACATCCGCGCGCTTTTTACCATTAGGTACAAAGCTAGAATCGCTTCGCGAATGCAAATCGCAAAATGAGCTGGAGCTTCTTATATCGGCGCAGAGGATATCCGAGAAGGCATTTGAACATATTTTAGAATTTATTTCACCTAAACGAACAGAAAAGGAAACTGCTCTCGAGCTCGAATTCTATATGCGTTCTCACGGAGCAGAAAACGTATCTTTCGACACTATTTGTGTTTCCGGAAAAAAGACATCCATGCCGCACGGCAGACCCGAGGCCATCACGCTGACACCGGACGCCTTCGTCACTATGGATTTCGGATGTATATTCGAAGGATATTGTTCGGATATGACGCGGACAGTCGTGCTGGGGCATGCGTCTGAAGAAATGAAGAAAATATATGACATAGTCCTTGCCGCTCAGACAGCGGCCATATCGAAAGTGAAAGCCGGAGTCATCGGCAAAAAAGTCGACGAGGCCGCCCGTGAATTGATCTCCGAGGCGGGATATAAAGACGCATTCCGCCATTCGACAGGACACGGTGTCGGACTTGAAATTCACGAAAGTCCGCTTTTCGCTCCTTCATACGACAAACCGGTTCCGGCCGGTGCTGTATTGAGTGTAGAACCCGGAATTTACCTTCCGGACAAATTCGGCGTAAGGATTGAGGACGTGGTATATGTTACGGATAACGGATGCATTGATATTACAAAATGTGAAAAAAAGCTCATTGAGCTTTAAGGGAGGTATCTGATATGTCTGCCGACGCTTGTATGATAAAATGTACCGCGCTTGAGCTTGACAGAATCGTCACGGGAGGCCGTGTTGAAAAGGTACTTCAGCCCGAGAAGGATGAAATAAATCTGCTTGTGCATACCGCAGCAGGCAGTCTGCGCCTTTTGATTTCCGCTTCTCCAAATAATCCGCGCGTGTGCGTCACACAGACTCAAAAAGAAAACCCAGCCAAAGCATATATGTTCTGTATGCTTCTCCGAAAACATCTCAACGGAAGCCATATAACCTCTATTACCCAATGCGGCTTCGAGCGCGTTATATTGCTCGAATTCGACACAGGAGACGAGATGGGCTTCAGAGTAAAGAACAGAATTTATGTCGAAATAATGGGGCGTAACAGCAATCTCGTTTTCTGCGACGAGCAGGACAAGATTATTTCCGCGTTCCGCACCTCCGATCTGACAAGCCCGTCCGACAGAAAAATCGTACCCGGACTCGTATATGAGCTTCCTCCCAAACAGGACAAGCTTGACACGATGAGTATATCGAAAGATCAATTTCTCTCTGTGATCGGCTCGCTTGATCCAAATATGGGCGCCGCCGAAGCGATTTTTACAACCTTTGCCGGCCTCAGCCCGATGACCGCGCGCGAAATGGTATTCAGCGCGGTCGGAAACAGCACGGCGTCCCTCGCGGAATGTCCGTCCGGATTACTATGGAATTCTTTTAATTCCATAGTCCAGTGTGTAAAGGACGGCAATTTTACCCCGTGCATCGTTTATGAAAGCAATCCGGAGCGCAAACCGATAGATTATTCATTCATGTGCATCCGTCAATACGGTGAGAGCGCGGAGTGTATTCCGTTTTCTTCAGCTTCTGCCGCCATCGACGGCTTTTTCTCCGCGAGAGATAAAGCGGAGCGCATGAAGCAAAAATTGAACGACATAAATACAATATTGAAAAACGCAAAAAACCGGCTGACAAAGAAGATTTCTCTGCAAACACAGGAGCTTGTCGAATGCGAAAGCTCCTCAAGTATGAAGCTTTTCGGCGACCTGATCACACAGGAAATATATAAAATCAAAAAAGGTGACGGATCCGTAACAGCCACGGATTATTCTACCGATCCTCCATCAGAAGTCAACATTAAACTCGACACACGCCTAACACCCGCGCAAAACGCGCAAAAATATTACCGCGGTTTTACGAAAAAGAAAAATGCCTATATCGAGCTGATCAAGCAGATATCCATAGCGAAAAGCGAACTAGATTATATCGACAGTGTATTCGACAGCCTTTCGCGCGTTGAAACCGTCGCTCAGACAGAGGAAATACGCGAGGAACTTTCAAAATCGGGATACGGAAAAGCGTCCTTATCTGCCTCCATTTCAAGAGAAAAGCAAAAAAAGCCGAAGCCTGCAGAGCTGCGCTCTCCGCACGGATATAAGGTTTTGCTCGGACGAAACAATCTTCAAAATGATTATGTCACCACCGTTCTGGCAGACAAAAACGATTATTGGTTTCACGTTAAAAATTATCCGGGATCACATGTAGTGCTTGTAACAGAAGGAGCCGAGCCGCCGGCCGAAGATTTTACATTCTGCGCGGAGCTTTGCGCATTTTATTCTCGGCTTTCGCGAGCCGATTCCGCTGATGTCGATTATACTCTTGCCCGTTATGTCAAAAAGCCCGTCGGTTCAAAGCCCGGCTATGTCACATACGACAAGTATTTTACCGCGCATGTATGTCCGAAAGATAATTTTTCATTACCGGCAAACGAAAATTCAAACATAACCCAGACATTATATAATCGTGAAAGGATGAACCGCCAATCATGAAATCAGATGTAGATATAGCTCTTGATACTCCGCTTTTGCCTATTTCTGAAATCGCGGAAAAGTTGTCGATACTGCCGGAGGAGCTTGAACCGTACGGCAGATATAAAGCAAAGCTTAACGAGAATCTGATAAAACGTGTCAAGGATGCGCCGAACGGGAAGCTTATTCTCGTCACCGCGATAAACCCGACTCCTGCCGGAGAGGGCAAAACGACCACAACAATTGGTCTCGGTCAGGCTCTTGCAAAAATGGGACGTAAAAGCATGATATGCCTGCGTGAGCCGTCTCTCGGACCTGTTTTCGGAGTCAAAGGCGGAGCGGCCGGCGGAGGATATTCACAGGTGTTGCCGATGGAGGATATAAACCTTCACTTCACCGGTGATTTTCACGCGATTACTTCCGCGAACAATCTGCTTTGCGCAATGCTCGATAATCATATATATCAAGGCAATTCGCTGAGCATTGATCCGAAACGCGTCTACATCAAACGTGTGCTCGATATGAACGACCGCGCGCTGAGAAACACGGTAATCGGAATGGGCGCTAAATCCGACGGCGTTGTCAGAGAAGAAAGCTTCATGATCACGGTCGCGAGCGAGATCATGGCCATATTGTGCCTGGCAAGCGATTTGTCCGATCTTAAACAAAGAATTGCCTCAATGATTGTAGCTGACAAATACGATGGCAGCCCGGTATTCTGCCGCGACCTCCACGCAGAGGGCGCGATGGCGGTTTTACTCAAAGACGCTATTATGCCAAACCTGGTTCAGACAATAGAGCATTCGCCATGCCTTATCCATGGCGGACCTTTCGCAAACATCGCTCACGGCTGTAACTCTGTCAGAGCAACCCTTCTTGCCTTAAAGCTGTGTGATTATGTAGTTACGGAGGCGGGATTCGGCGCGGATCTAGGTGCCGAAAAGTTCTTTGATATTAAATGCCGGCTTTCCGGAATTGCGCCGAGCGCGGTAGTACTCGTCGCGACGCTCCGCGCGCTTAAATATAACGGCGGAATCAAAAAAGAAGAAACATCCAAAGAAAACGCAGACGCGGTTAAAGCGGGGCTGTGCAATCTCGAAGCTCATATAGAAAATCTGAAAAAATTCGGAGTCAATATCGTTGTCGCGCTGAATCATTTTTACACCGACACCGATGAAGAGATAAACATAGTCAGAGAGCTGTGTGAAAAAATGGGATGCGGTTTTGCCGTTTCGAAGGCTTTTGCCGAAGGCGGAATCGGAGCGCTCGAGCTCGCGGAAAAAACCGTCGCGGCCGCAAACGCGCCCGGAAGGTTCAAGCCCTTGTACGAAGACTCTCTTCCGCTTAAAGATAAAATTGAAACCGTCGCAAGACTGATATACGGAGCCGGAACGATCGAATACGAACCGGCCGCGGTCGCAGCCATATCTCAGATCGAAAAAATGGGGTATTCGTCATGTCCTGTCTGTATGGCGAAAACTCAATTTTCTCTTTCGGATGATCCGTCACTTCTCGGACGTCCGAAAGATTTCGTACTGCATGTCAGAGAAGTGACGCTTTCGGCGGGAGCTGGATTCGTTGTCTGTAAAACCGGCAAAATCATGACACTTCCCGGGCTTCCGAAAAAGCCGGCGGCGGAAATAATCGACATTGATGAAAACGGAAGGATATCCGGACTGTTTTAATGAATAATTTAGTAGAATATGTTTCATATTCCGAAGCGGATACGGAAAGCATCGGCGCAAAATGCGCCGAATGCGCATCAAACGGTGATTTCTTTGCGCTTTACGGCGACCTCGGTGCCGGGAAAACAGCATTCGCGCGAGGATTTACACATGCGCTCGTTCCTGATGCACATGTTACAAGCCCTTCATATGCGATAATAAACACATATCGCGGCAAAACCGCTGTCGTGAATCACTTTGATGTATACCGCATAAAGGGCGAGGACGACCTTGAATCATGCGGATTTTTTGATTTGATTTCAGATGGTATCACATTATGCGAATGGAGCGACAATATACCGTTCGCGCTTCCCTCCGAAAGATACGATGTCAAAATATCTAAGGACGGAAGCACAGATAATATACGGCACATAACAATTGAAAAAACAGGAGATAGGTTATGAGTATGAATATACTCGCGATTGATACTTCGGCCATCACCGCAACGGCCGCAGTTATGGTCGATTCCTCGCTGGTCGCAGCTTTTTCTGTCAATTTAAAGATGGAGCATTCCACACGGATGCTCCCAATGATAGACACGGTGCTTTCTTCGGCGGGATTAAAGCCGACTGATATTGACCTTTTTGCGGTATCCGCAGGACCAGGTTCGTTCACCGGGCTGCGAATAGGAATATCGACAATCAAGGGTCTCGCTTTCCCGTTTAATACACCATGCGCCGCCGTATCAACGCTCGAGGCGCTTGCATATAATCTTGCGTTTGCCGGCAACATGATAATATGCCCTGTCATGGACGCACGCAGAAACGAATTCTACAACGCGCTTTTTACTGTATCAGATTCAAAAGGCACGCTTGTACGACTGACTCCGGACAGGGCAATTTCTGCAGACGCGCTTTTTGATGAGCTTTTTGCTACCGGGAAAGCGGTATTGCTGAACGGAGACGGAGCAAAAAAACTTTATAATATATTTAGTAATAAATGCGCCCAAGAAGGGCGAAACTTTACTTATAAACTTGCGCCTGAGCATTTAATTTATCAAAATGCCGCGACAGTCGCTCTTTTGGGCGAAAAATCAATGAGCGAGGGAAATAAGCTCGCTCCCGCCATGCTCTCACCTGTATACCTTCGGGAATCCGGAGCGGAAAGAACTAAAAAATCAAACGAGATCGGAGTTAATGAGAAATGATTGCAATAGGATGCGACCATACCGGCATTCATCTTAAAGAATCCGTAAAAAAATATCTCACTTCAAAGGGATTGGAGTTCAAGGATTTTGGAGCTTTATCAAGCGAGAAATTCGATGATTATCCGATATACGCACGTCCTGTATCCGAGGCAGTCGCTTCCGGCGAAGCAAAATTCGGTATTCTCATATGCGGAACAGGAATCGGCATGATGCTTTGCGCCAATAAAAAAAGCGGCGTAAGAGCCATATGCAGCATAGACAGCTACAGTGTCAAATTCTCCCGAAGACACAACGACGCAAACGTCTTATGCTTCGGCGCCAGAGTCGTGTCCGACGGGCTTGCCGTAGAGCTTTGCGATATTTTCTTAAATACCGAGTTTGAAGGCGGACGCCACGCGAAGCGTGTCGGTCTTATCGAAGGCGTGTATGAAAAGAAATGATGATATGTTTGGAGACTATGTCTCCGATACTTATAAAAGAGGAGCTTTGCGGAAAAAGTTTCTCTTATTCTTCAAAAAGCTGAAAACAGCATAAATAGTTATAAATGAAGCCAATATCACTGGTATACAATCATCTGAATTATAATTGTACAAGGACGAACCAAATGAACGACGAATTCTGGAAAGCATTAGATAAATTGGTAAATGAATCAGAAATAATAATAGACCGTCCGAAAGGTACTGCTCATCCGAGATATCCTGAATTTATATATAAAATTGATTACGGCTATTTGAAAAATACCTCTTCAATGGATAAAGGTGGTATTGACATTTGGGTTGGTACGGATAAAGAGCAAAAAAACGATGCTATCATCTGTACTGTAGATATAATTAAACGCGATTCGGAAAATAAAATACTGATCGGTTGTACCGAAAGCGAAAAAGAAACTATCTATCAAATACATAATGAAACAGATTTTATGAAAGGTATACTTATACGTAGAGAATAAAAGATCTGTTCTGATATATTTCATTGTATCGTTTATAACGGCATCAGGCTGTCCTCATTTCTTCAATAACACAGCGGCAAGGCTTTGCGCCTTGCCGCTGTGTTATTGAATTATTGAATTATTCAATCATCTATTCTGAACAGCTTTTTTGCATTTCCCGAAAATATAAGTCTTTTTTCTTTTTCAGTCAAATCACAGTTAAACAGAGCTTTTGCGGATGTGTATGGCGAATTCAACGGATAATCGCAGCCATACATGATCTTCTCTATTCCGTGGCGGCGTATCATATCTAATAACTCATCGGGTTTCAGATAATTATGCCATTCTGATGTGTCGAAATAAGCGCGGGTGCCAACAAGGTATTCTTCAGCCTCCGCTTTCTTTTTATATCCGCCCATATGCGCGGCGATAACCGTCAGCTGTGGAAATTTGTCCATGACAAATCTAAGCTTTTTTGCTTCCGACAAACTGCTGTTTTCATCGCCGACATGAAAAAGTATTGGCAGATCAAGCTCTGATGCCGCATCATATGCCGGGAAAAGCCTTTCGTCGTTTATTGGAAAGCCCTGAAAATCCGGATGAATTTTTAATCCGCGCAGACCCATCATCTTCACTCTGACGAGTTCCTTTTTATGATCGGCAAAACCGGCATGCGTGGTGCCGAGCCCAATATATATGGGATCAGCGAACGTCATTTCGTGTATATAATCGTTTGCCGTACCGACGCTGTTGGGTTTTGTTGCTGCGGAGGAAATGATGAAGTGTCTGACGTTAAGCGCGCGGGCGAGATTCTGAAGCGTGGCAGATGTGCCGTCGCCCTCCATATCGGAAAAGCCGTAATAATCGCGAATATTCTCCGCCGCGCGTAGCGCTATTTTATCAGGAAATATATGATTATGAACATCGATTATTTCTATTGTGCCAAGCGATTGAGATGAGTTCTGATTCTGCAATTTTTTATGCCTCTGATTCCTTTTTTTGAAACTATATTATATATCTTATTATAATATATGTCAAGATTCGGGATTAATCGTTTTTCTGTTCTTGAATATATATATTGCGATCATAGGTTGAATAATCGCCTGAGAAATCATTAAAAGTCTTACGGCCGAAATTTCTCCGCTGCCAAAAATCGTAAAATAACCGTTATTTGAAATAGATATGAACACAGCGCCGCATACAACTCCGAAAAATGTGGCAAGGTTCGTTGTGAACGAATAAAATGAAAAAAAATATGTTTTGCCGTTTTCGGGAAGATTCAAGTAAGGTAAATTAGCCCAGGACAAATTCATACCTACGCCCAGCGCGTGTTGAGTCAGCCTTACGGCAGGGTAAATCCAAAAATAATTGGATTTTGTGACAAACGAATACA
Source organism: Oscillospiraceae bacterium (assembly GCA_034925865.1). Classification (NCBI taxonomy): domain Bacteria; kingdom Bacillati; phylum Bacillota; class Clostridia; order Eubacteriales; family Oscillospiraceae; species Oscillospiraceae bacterium. The sequence goes on from JAYFRN010000011.1 coordinate 71,219, forward strand.
GAAAAGTAATTGGAGCATCCATTAATATCGTTACTCCAAAGGTCTCAATCCATCCCCATCTGTTTAATAATCGGCGCCATATCGGAGAAATGAAAAGCAAAAACAGCGAATATGACACGTCGACAGCAGAAATAAGCGAAAATCCGAGCCCGATATCTAATAAATAATATGTCATAGATGATGAAGTAAGCGACGCCATGAACGACCACATTAGTATCACATACATGGTCGCCATAAACTTGCGGTTTTTTACCGGCAAAGTGAAAATTTTTACAAGAAAACCTTTTTTTGCGGGATCTTCATAACTATATTCTTTAGGTGAAAGAAGAACAAGCGCTTCGAACATGGCGACAACAAATGCGGCGATACGCATTGCTTTTATAACTTCGAGCTCATAAGGTGTGCCCTTCAATGCATCCGCCAAAAATCCTGAGCCGAGCAAAACGACTCCTGAAACACACGCTGTAATGATTTGATTGAATGAAAAGAATTCGTTTCGAGTCTCAGGAGGAATAAAATTGACATGCCATACCGACCATCCGCTTGACAGCATCGCATGAATTGCATTTGAAATAAAAAGAACAAAAGCAAACGCCAGCTTAAGCTTTTCGGTATTATTTATCAGATCGGGCAGTACCAATATTCCAAGCGTACTGATAGCATAAGCAAAAAGCCGGCAAGGAACCAGCACCCATCTTCTTTTTGCGAAGCGTTCGAGGAACATCGGCGAAAACAGCGAAAAACAGTTTGCCAATATGGGCAGATATGTGATAATTCCCATATCCGACATGGAAATATCGTTTAAACGCATAAACGCCGTATAAAAAACGCCGCTTGAAAAATATGTAATTATTGTGGAAAGGAGAGAAGATGCGAGCATAACGCATCTTCCCTTCGCTTTTTCATCATTAAGGTTGTAAATATAATAAAGCCTACTGTTTGTTTTATTGATTTTCAAGCGCAGACCTCTGACGATTATACTATATTAGTAGGAAAGATGCGTACAAGATTGAATTATATCATTATATTGAAAAAAGTCAATATACGCCATCCGCAGGTCAATATTGTAAAGAATACGATCAATATCCAAATATTTGTAATAGTTATATGTTCCTTGAATAGAATACACGTAAATTGGGCGTAAAGGATATACTTTTTGGGTAATATTACTACAGAATTCGTTCGATTTATAAATAATCACTTTTTTATGTCTAAAGCTTATCATTTCTCATAAGATAGTAATAAAAATATTTTTATTTGACTTGTATACAATTGTTATTACTGCCGAAACCTAATGTTGCTTTCGACGCAGATACGCCGAAAGCAACATTTATAGGTGGATAATATTAAATTACAGAGTATTCTAACCGTAAATACAGAGAAAGCCAGAGCCTCTTCTATCGTATTACAAATTTACCGTTTAAAAATGTCTACTGAAGAATGCCATTTTCGAACGGCATAATTTTGATAGGTGAAAAGCCAATCAAAACCTGCAGTATCAATAAAAGTCAGAAGAAAAACACGTTGTTATTCCTTTAATACCGGCTTTCTTGCGGCCAAGACTTCGTCGGGACGGCGTATCTGAGCGTTAACCGGCGCGTTTTTAAGAACTTCGGGCGTGCTTTTTGCCGTGTCAAGCAGTTTTTTCATTACGGCCGTCACTTCGTCGAGAGTCTCTTTAGATTCTGTCTCGGTCGGTTCAAACATGAGTGCTTCATGCACAATGAGCGGGAAATACATAGTCGGCGGATGTATACCCTCATCAATCATTCCCTTCGCTATATCCATAGCGGTCACTCCCGTTTCATTTTTAAGCTTCTCAAGAGTGAGGACAAATTCATGCATGCAAGAATAATTTCCATTGCTTCCGGATGCGGATTCGTATCCTATTTCCGTAAGGTGTTTTAATAGATAGTTGGCGTTCAGCACTGCCGTTTCAGACGCTTCCTTTATGCCGTCTGAACCGAGAGACAGAACATATGTAAGCGATTTAATTGCGACAGCGAAATTACCGTAAAACAGCTTCATATGCCCTATTGAGCATGCGGGATTGAAAAAGCCGTATTCATCATCCCGCTTTTCCGCAATCGGAGACGGTAAAAACTGCGCAAGAAATTCTTTACATCCGCAAGGACCGCTTCCCGGCCCGCCGCCGCCGTGAGGAGCGGCAAATGTCTTGTGCAGATTTATATGCATCACATCGAATCCCATATCACCCGGACGCGCAATACCGGCGACGGCGTTCAGATTTGCTCCGTCGTAATAACACAGTCCTCCAGATCTGTGAATTATTTCGCAGATTTCTGTTATATTCGGGTCATATAGTCCCAGTGTATTTGGATTTGTCAGCATAAGACCGGCGGTATCGCTTCCCACGGAAGCTTTGAGCATATCGAGGTCTACATATCCGCCTTCATCCGAGGGTATATTCACCACCTCAAAACCGGCCATTGACGCCGATGCCGGATTAGTTCCGTGGGCAGAATCAGGCACTATTATCTTTTTGCGGTTATGATCTCCGCGTGAAATATGATATGCCTTTATTATCAGAAGTCCGGTCAGCTCGCCATGAGCTCCCGCGGCCGGCTGAACCGAAAAGGCATCCATGCCGGTCAGAGAACACAAAGCTGATTGAAGCTCATATATCGCCCTGATACAACCCTGCGCCGTTTTTTCCGGTTGAAGCGGATGTATGTCAGAAAAGCCGGGCAGTGATGCGATGGTCTCGTCGATTTTCGGATTGTATTTCATTGTGCAGCTTCCGAGAGGATAAAAGCCTGTATTTACGCCGTAAGCTCTGGAGGCCAGAGAAGAATAATGACGGCTCACATCGCATTCGGAAAGACAAGGCAAATCCGGTGCCGAATCGCGGGCATAATTTCCGGAGGGGACGTATTTATATTCCGTTTCAGGAAAAACGCAGGTCTTTTTCCCTTCCTTTGAAGATTCATACAACATCAAGGGCTCTTTCATTGATGCTTCACCGTCCTTTCAACAATTCCGGCGGCGCGAGCAAGCTCTTTTTCACTCACAAGCTCAGTAACGCACCAGATGATCCCCTTATCTGTTTGCAATCCGCCGAGAATTCCTTCAGATTCGAGCGCGGAAAGCACCGCGCCTGGATTGTCCGGAGATACTGTTGTAAACTCATTGAAAAAATCGCCTTTAAAAGCGCGTTTCAGACCTGCCGATTCAAGCATATCGGCAAAACGGTGAGCTTTGTCAAAGCATATTCTTCCCATTTTTACAAAGCCGTCGCGCCCCACAACTGACAGATAAATTGCCGCGGTAAGGGCACAGTGAGCCTGATTGCTGCAGATGTTCGCGGCCGCTTTTTCACGTCGTATATGTTGTTCGCGTGCCTGCAGCGTAAGCACAAAGGCGCGATTGCCGTCCGCGTCGATCGTTTTGCCGACAATCCTGCCGGGGAGCCGTCTTGTCATATCGGATCTGCATGCCATATACCCGAGATACGGTCCGCCGAAGGAAACGCTTAACCCGAGGCTCTGGGCATCGCCCACGGCAATATCAGCTCCATAATCCGCCTGCGAGCGGAAAATGGAAAACGATGTAGGAACCGAAGAAATAATACATTTTGCTCCTGCCGAATGTACAATCCGGCAAATCTCGTCCGCCGGCTCCATTATACCGTAATAATTCGGAGTCTGGATTAATACACACATTGCTCCGCCATGCGCCTCCGCCGCGACCTTCAAAGCGTTGATATCTGAGATTCCTCCCACCGACGGAATTGACACATATTCATAATCTTCCGCAAAACAATATGTTTTTATTACAGCCGCCGTCTTCGGATCGACTGTTTCCGGAATAATAACGCGGTTTTTATTTTTGTTTTTTACTTTTTCGCTCGTCATTATGACTGCCTCCGCCGCAGCGGTTGCGCCGTCATAGACGGAAGCGTTTGACACGTCCATGCCCGTGAGCCTGCATATCAGGGACTGATACTCAAATATACCCTGCAGTATTCCCTGACTCAGCTCCGGCTGATAAGGTGTGTATGCGGTAACAAATTCCTCTTTGGAAGCAAGCTGCTTAACCGCAGCGGGTATATAATGACGGTATGAACCCGCTCCGCGAAGTATTGTCTTGAATACAGTATTTTGTGAGGCAAGAGAATTCATATACTCGCTGACTTCAATTTCAGACATTCCGGAAAATCTCTCAATCCCGGTACGGCAATCCTCCATTATTTTTAAGGGAATAGAAGAAAAAAGCTCCGATATATCTGATTTCCCGATATATGCCAGCATTTCGGCTTTACAGAAATCTGAGCAGGTTATATAACCTCCCATATTTTCATCCTTCCTTCTCAATGAGCTGCTGATACTCTTCGGCCGTCAGAAGCCCGGCAGTATCGGTTATTTCTTCTATTTTAGCAATCCATGAGCCGTAAGGGTCGGAGTTTATGCTTTCCGGTGAATTTTCAAGCGTGTTGTTAAATTCAGATACCGTTCCGGTAACGGGAGAATATATGTCTGAAACCGCTTTCACGGATTCCACATCGCATAAAATCTCTCCCGCCGTGACCGCGGCGCCCTTCGCCGGAAAATTAACGAATACGAGATCTCCTAAAGCCTCTTGTGCATGATCCGTTATGCCGATATAAGCCATATTCTTTCCGGTAAAACGCACCCATTCGTGAGTAGCCGTGTAACTGAGTTCTGTCGGTAATTTCATTTTCGTTCACCTCAATATATATTTTTTTTTAAACTATTTGCGACGCTTATAAAAAGGCATATCAGTTTGCTCGATTTCAATTTTCCTGCCTCTGACTTCCGCCAAAAGTCCCTGATAATTAAAGTATTCTGTATTAATAATCGCCATAGCATATGCCCCATTGAGATAAGGGCAGAAGGTTCCGGATGTAGTGATCCCTATCTCCTTTTCTCCGGCAAACACTTTTTCATGCTCTCTGACAATTCCTTTTCCAGTGACTTTGAACCCGGCTCTCATTCTATATGGATTCGTCGATGAAGCCAGCGCCCGCTTGCCGACAAATTCCGGCTTATCAAGCCTGACATATTTCCCAAGCCCCGATTCGAAAGGCGTGAGCGAATCGTTCATTTCATGTCCGTAAAGAGGCATGGAAGCCTCAAGCCGCAATGTGTCACGCGCGCCTAATCCACATGGTATCAAATCGCCATTTCCCGCTTTCAACAGCTCGTCCCAGAGCTTTGCCGCGTCTTTTACGGCGCAATAGAGCTCAAAACCGTCTTCTCCCGTATATCCGGTCCGGGAAATGATACATTTGATCCCGGCTATCTCGGATTGCGGAACACAGGTATAAAATTTTGACGGGATATCTTTTGGTCGGGCAAGCTGTAAAACAATGCGCTCCGCGTCCGGTCCCTGAACCGCCAACTGAGCAAAGCGTTCAGACGCGTCTTCAAACGTTGTTTCCGAGTTGATCCCGGAGCTGATTATCGCGGCATCCTTTTCCCGGTTTGAGGCATTTACAACAATCAAATATTCATTTTCACCGGTACGGTAAACGATCAAATCATCCTCAATGCCGCCGTTCTCATTACACATCGGGCTGTATCTGGCTTTTCCTATGAGCATATCCGAAAAATCATTCGTCATTAAATAGTTAATACTGTTAAGCGCGCCTTTCCCGGTAAGTATGATTTCGCCCATATGTGAAACATCGAAAAGCCCCGCGCCGGTCCGTGTCGCGTTGTGTTCCCGTATTACTCCGGTAGGGTATTGTATAGGCAATAAATACCCTGCAAACGGCACAAGCTTTCCTCCGGCCGATAAATGTTTCTCATACAGCGGTGTCTTTTTCTCCATAGATCTCATATCCTCCATCAGTCTATTGTGTAGATCGGTTTGTTGTCGACCTATCCGATTTTTTTATAGAATAATATTTATTATTACCGTACTGTTCGCAGGAAAAATTTTAAATCGCGTTTCATCAACCGCTTACATGGTTGTCAACAGCTTGCATTTCGCCTTGCTCGGTGGTAATCCGTGACCAGTCTTTCGCCGGAAAGATTCGTGCACTGCTCTACATATAAAACAAAACACGAAGCCGCGCAAAAAAGCGCAGCTCCGTGTTTAATACCTGAAAGATTCCTCCGTATAATCGGAGTTGCTTCTTCGGTGTCATACCGCGATCTCGCGGCAGAGCTTTCCGGAGTTTCGTCAGGATCCGGTCCTTTTGCCTGAGAGTTGAATCCCCTTCGGCTCGCGAATTCACGCGTCTCTCCCGAATCCGTCAATCGAACATATCGTAAACAATATATCGTATCTTCTGTATCAGTATATGACGCAGCGATCAAAAAGTCAAGCGGTTTTATTGTTATTTTCCGTTCTGTTCTTCTTGCACATACACTGCGTTATATTCGCGGTTTTTATTTTCAAGCCTGCGTTCAGACGACCTGATAATCGCAGAGATTCCCGAAACCGCAAGATAGCAAAGCGTAAACAGTATCAACGATATGAAAATATAACTCGACGTATTGTTTAATCCGAGTAAAACCACAATACATACAAAGAACGCTCCGGCCGAGGCCACAAAATGAATTGTCCATTTAACAAAGCCGGGAAGCTTTGGTATGAGGAATACCAATCCGCAAAGTCCCAGAATAAATGAAAACAGCAGTATCGAGCTCATTTGTGCAATCCCGAGAAAAGATTCTTTTTTACTTTCTATCAGGTTCCTCATCAAAGACATTGAGTATACTATTGCCGTGAATGAGAGCCCCATGGTAAAAAATATGTTTTTAATCGCTTTTCGCATTTTAACTATGCCTTTCAATTTTACTGCAATGTTTATGATTTCGCCTGTAGAATCCGTTAAAAGCTTCTTTATTAAGCAATAACTAAGTAATAGTTGTGTTATATGACTCACATTGAGAGAATTTTTATATACCAAAGCCTTTTCTCTCTTTAAGCAGTATTATTAAAATTACCAGTTAATAATTTAATTATATTTGGGAAGCCAGTCTCCATGAGCTTTAATAAGATCGTCGCACAGCGAAACGATGTCGTCTATTGAAAGCTCCGAGGCTGTATGAGGCTCCATCATCGCGGCCTGGTATATCTTTTCCTTTTTACGGGTAACAGCCGCTTCAATAGTAAGAAGCTGGCATCCGATGTTTGACATATTCATAGCCGCGAGCTGTGTCGGAAGAGAACCGAAATGGCACGGATTTACGCCGTTTCGATTGATCATACATGTAACTTCAACGCATGCTTCCCTGGGAAGGTTGTCAATCAGACCTGTGTTGATTACATTGCCTCCGATGAAAATAGGCTTGTTTGTAACCATTGCTTCCATAATATATGAAGCGTATTCGTGCGTGCGTGTATGTGTAAGCGTATGATCAATAAGCTGCTTGCGTTTATTTTCCCATCCCTGTATCGCTTCTATACAACGACGGGGATACTCGTCGAGTGGGATGTTATATCTTTTGATAAGCTCCGGATATCTGGTTTTAATGAAGAAAGGATTGTATTCGGCATTGTGTTCGCTTGATTCGGTGCAGTAATAACCCAGACGGCGTATGTATTCAAATCTCACAAGATCACGGAAGGTGTTGTCCGGCTTTTCAAGCTCTTCAAAAGCGCGCTTGCGGATTTCCGGATACAGGTCTTTGCCTGTACCATCCTTTATTTCCATAAGCCATGCCATATGGTTGATTCCGGCAATAACATCGGAAACAGGCTCTGTATATTGAATTCCGAGCTCATTTAACAACGTGTGGCTGCATGACTGAACGCTGTGGCAAAGTCCGACTGTTTTAATTCCCGTATATCTCTGCATAAAGCCCGAAAGTATCGCCATCGGATTCGTATAATTCATAAACCATGCGTTCGGGCATACCTGAGACATGTCATCGGCAAAGCTCTCAAGCACAGGGATTGTGCGTAAACCTCTGAATATTCCTCCGATTCCGAGCGTGTCGCCTATAGTCTGGCGCAGTCCGTGCTTCTTTGGCACCTCAAAATCAGTCACTGTACAGGGCTCGTATCTTCCGACCTGAATTGCGTTTACAACAAAATCGGCTCCGCGGAGCGCCTCTTTCCGATTTTCCACGCCGACATACTTCTTTACATTTGCCCGTCCGTCGTTCATGTTAGCATTGATATTAATTATCATCTGATATGAATCGTCAAGTCTATGAGGGTCAATATCGTATAGAGCGATATCAAAATCTCTCAATGCCTCGGTAAGCAGCGAATCGCCCAATACATTTTTGGCAAATACGTTGCTTCCCGCGCCCATAAATGTAATTTTGCCCATTATAATGTGACCATGCCTTTCTTTTATACGTTAAATATTAAAATAATCCAGTCATGTGACAAGTATATCAAAAAACTGATAGAAATGCAACGATACCTGAGTAAATATTTAGCCTTTTCGACCTTTTCTCTCGGTATCTTCTCACGAATTTTCTCATTAACTGTAATTATTTTGCCGTACCAGTAAAATATATATTCCGGAAACAAGCTGCTTTAATCCGGTTCATTGCCGTGTTTAAGTGTTTTTAGTTCCTTCCGATCCGCATGCTTTTTGAGCTTTTTCGGATTTTTCTTTTTACCAATGTGAAATAGAACTCTGATCCATTCCGTTTCCTCGCTTGTTATGCATTTCATTAAAAACAGCAAGAAAATATAAATCAAAGCCGCCGAAGTTATTCCTATGACTGTACTCAGAATATATCCGTCCGCCATACGCGATATAATGCGTCCCGCGGCAACCGCAGTACATATTCCGATCATAGGTTTTATTATTTTATCCTTAATGCTTATCTTTAAAAGACAGTTGCGGTAAAGCGTCCAATAACTCAGTGTGAAATTTACTATCTCGGCGATGTAAATAGTCTGAAGATATCCGTTAACAGCATATTTTGGAACCAACACTGCCACAAGAATAACGCAAATCACTGAATCAAGAATATTAATTCTCATAACAGCCATTTGTTTGTCAAGACCTTTCAGCATACCGTCTATTGTCATATCGATATACATCACAGGTATAAGCGGAGCTATAAGCTTTATGTACGGCGCAGCATCCATGTTTTTATATACCGCCATTGAAAGAGTATCAGAGAAGCACAGCATAGCGCCTGAAATGAATATTGAAAACACTATCGACGCGGACAGCACCCGATTAACCATGTATTCTATGTGCTTTTTTTTCTTCTCCGCATTACTTTCCGCTATTTCAGGTACAAGAAGCCCGGAAAGCGAGCTTAATAATGACGCAGGATATAACAGCACAGGGAGCGCAAGCCCCTGAACCGCGCCGTACGATGCAAGAGCTTCTGTTTCGGAAACGCCAGATCTTTTCAGACCGGACGGTATTAATAAATGCTCTACGGTTCTCAGCGCGCTCCTTACCCATGCTCCTGAAGCATCCGGTGCCGCAATGCGCAAAAAGCTACGCATAAAACGACTTCTTCCACCGCCTTTCCTTAAAGGGGACAGTAATATGTATACAATAAATGATACTGTAAAGCTGAAAATTTCAGAAACTAAAATAGCAAATGAAATTGCCGCGCATGATTCGCCTGAACCGGAGGCATAATTCAAAAACACAACAGACAGTGCAATCTTTATAAGCTGTTCTACAAATGTGATGACCGCGAATATAGCCATTTTTCTGACAGCGGTAAAATATCCTCCAAAGCAAACGGTCATTGAGATAAACGGGAGCGAAAAGGCAAGGATTCTTAAAGAAGGCGCTGTTGCGGCACTCTGAAGCCAAAGCTCTGCGGCCATGCCAGCGCAGAAATATAACAACGCGCCGGCAATAAGCCCAGCTGTTAATCCGGAAAGAACAAGCTTTCTCATATTGCGCGCGGCAGCGTCAGGGTTATCTACGGTCAGACGCGTGCTTGCAAGCGACAATCCGGAAGCACCGAGAGTTTTTGCGAAAGCGTAAACGGTCATGATCAACGAAAATAAACCTATTCCCGCCGTACCAATCCTTCCTGTGAGAAAGACATTATATAATACCGCTACGGTCTTCATAGCCAGGCTCGTAGCGGTCAGAAGCAATGTATTGATAAGAAGCTTTTTCGCGTTTTTCATGTGGCATCTTTTCTTATATAAATTGATACTGAATTATATGAAGGAGATTCTTAAGTAATAACCTGCAGTTAAATTATAAAATTTTATGTGGCTCACATTGCCGGAGAAAAGCCTGCCAAATTTTTCTTCTCATAATAGTATTTTTAATGCCGCTTAAATAATTGGATTATCGCCATGTATCTCATAAATTGACAGGAATCTTATTTGACCTTGTATACCGATCGGTACATGGCGGTTTCCAAGTTTACGCCTCTGCGTTCCGCTCAAATTCCTTCCCAGACTAAACTCCATTTCAAATTCCACTGTGGATTTTACTTTGGGAATTTACCCAATTTGAAAATCCTATATTGCCTCTTGACAAAACGGGTTTAATCCTTTATAATAATGCAAGCATGTAAAGCTTTTATCTTTACATTGATTTATTTATTCTCGCGGGTATACCTGTATGTTTGAAAAAGATCTGTCGCTTTGCGTTCTTTTTGATAAGTACGCACAGCTACTATCCGATAAAAAGCGTGAGGCCTTTGACCTTTATTACAACAATGATTTTTCACTTGCCGAAATATCGGAGCACACCGGTACTTCGCGTCAGGCCGTCCGCGATCTTCTTGCGCACGCTGCCGATGAATTGAGATCAGCAGAAGCCGCAATGCTGCTTTGTGAAAAACGACGGAAGCTATCTGAGCTTCTCGACAAGGCTCGAATCTCTATTTCATCCGGATGCTCCACGTCAGAAATATGCGCGTTGCTCGACGCGATCAGCGAACTTTACGAATAACCGCCCGGCGTTAATCCTCACGAAAGGAATTATCCATTTTCATGTTTCAGAATCTTGTTGACAAGATGAATGCCGCCTTTGGCAAATTCAAAAACAAAGGCAAACTGACTGAGGCCGATGTAAAGGCCGGGATGCGCGAAATTAAGCTGGCGCTTTTAGAAGCCGACGTAAATTTCAAAGTCGTCAAGGATTTTATATCCGCGGTAAGCGAACGCGCCGTCGGTTCCGAAGTCCTTGAAAGCCTCGTCCCGGCTCAGCAGATTGTAAAAATAGTCAATGAAGAGCTTGTGTCTATAATGGGCACAAAAAACGAAAAGCTTAATATATCATCAAAACCTCCTACAACGGTCATGATGGTCGGTCTTCAGGGCTCAGGCAAAACGACACACAGCGGAAAGCTCGCGAAGCTTTATAAAAAACAAGGAAAGCGTCCTTTGCTTGTCGCCTGTGACGTATACCGCCCGGCGGCCGTCAAACAGCTGCAGGTCGTCGGAGAATCGATTGATGTTCCGGTGTTTGCCATTCCCGATTCCAAAAAGCCGATCGAAATAGCAAAGGAAGCGCTTAAATACGCCGACAAAAATTCTTATGATTTCGTCATTATAGATACCGCGGGTCGTCTTCACATAGATGAAGCGCTCATGGGTGAATTAAAAGAACTTAAAACAGCCGTGAACCCAACCGAAATACTTCTTGTCGTCGACAGCATGACCGGACAGGATGCAGTAAATGTTGCTGAAAGCTTTAACGGTCTTTTAGATATAACCGGAGTAATTCTCACCAAGCTCGATGGCGATACGCGCGGCGGCGCCGCTCTCTCGGTTCGGCATGTAACAGGAAAGCCGATAAAATTCGTCGGAACCGGAGAAAAAATGGACGCCTTGGAGCCATTTTATCCCGACCGCATGGCGTCCCGCATACTCGGTATGGGCGATGTGTTGAGTCTCATCGAAAAAGCCCAAGAAGCATATGACGACAAAAAGGCCGCAGAGCTTGAAAAAAAGCTGCGCGAATCCTCTTTTACTCTTCAGGATTTTCTCGATCAATTCAAACAAATACGATCAATGGGTCCGATGGATCAGCTGCTCGGAATGCTTCCCGGTCTGAAACAATCTGACATATCAAACACACAGATTGATGATAAACAAATGAACCGGATGGAAGCGATAATCCTATCCATGACTCCGCGTGAACGCGCAAAGCCCGACATAATTAACGCATCGCGCAAAAAACGAATAGCAGCCGGAAGCGGAACCAGCGTCGAACAGATCAACCGCCTGCTTAAACAATTTGATCAAATGAATCAAATGATGAAAGCCTTCACAGCCGGAGGCAAGCGCAATAAATTCATGAAAAAAGGTAAATTCTCTTTTTAAAAAGTCACCCATGCGCCAACAGCCTCACAGAGTGAAAAGTCAGAGCTTTTTAATCCCGCAGTTTTATCAATTACGAGCTTTAATCAAAACGTAATTGTCCCCGATTCTCTGCCTGCCGCTTTTTGACAGCTGTATAAAACGCTTATAATAATTATATTTAAATTTTGGAGGAACCCCACAATGGCAGTTAAAATTAGACTCAGAAGAATGGGCGCAAAGAAAGCCCCCTTTTACCGCGTAGTCGTCGCGGATTCCAGATATCCTCGCGACGGCAGATTCATAGAGGAGATCGGTTATTATAATCCGCTCACCAACCCGCCCGAGATCAAGATCAACGCCGATTCCGCGAAAGCATGGATCGGAAAAGGCGCTCAACCGACCGAAACGGTGAAAAGCCTGCTCAAAAAGAGCGGCGTAATCGAATGACGGCAATGACCGAAAGGCAAGGTAAATAAGTGAAACAGGTATTGATCGATATAGCTAAGGCGCTCGTCGACAAGCCCGATGAAGTCAAGGTTGCGGAACGCCAGGACGGTGAATATCTTCATCTCGAGCTTTCCGTCGCTCCCGAGGATATGGGCAAGGTAATCGGCAAACAGGGCAAAATCGCAAAAGCGATCAGAACTCTTTTAAAAGCCGCCGCCACAAAAGACGACACCAAGGTCATGGTCGACATAATGGAGAAATAAGCATTGCGCCGCTTCGTTAAATGAAGCGGCGCGTGTTTTTTTATAGGGACTTTTCGTAAAAAGTCCGCAATTCTTGTTTTTATACCTTCACGGATTTTAGTGGAATTTTGTAACTCAATCATGTGCAAGTTGATCCGGATTTTCTTTTCAAATTATTGAATTATACCGTAGGATATTGCAAAATAAGCAATCTCCGTATTTCTATAATTTCAATACTTGCCGTGAAGAGCCTTTTTATTATCTTTATGAAAACCCGGAATTAATGAGAAAAATAAAATCATGTGCTACACTGAATATAAAAATCAAAAAAACTTATAAATAATTGAACCTTTTTTAGTTTTCAATGTTAATACAAGTGTGTACACAAAATACAAATAATCGAGGTGAGAGTTTCAGGTATTTAATTATATTTTGCCATTGCCGCGTCAATTCCCGATTCCAACATCACGGTCAGTGCGTCACAGGCGTTCGAGATCGCCTCCGAAACTTTTTTGCCGTCATCCTCTGAAAACGGAGCAAGCACCCAGTCAGCAAGATCCCATCCCTCGGGCTTTTCTCCGACGCCGATACGTATACGGGGAAAGTTGTCACTGCCGAGCTGGAAAATAATGTCCTTCATCCCGTTGTGTCCGCCGGCGGAGCCTTTTGATCTTATTCTGATACAGCCAGGCAAAAGGTTTATATCGTCATAAATGATAATCAGCTTTTCGGGGGGGATTTTATAAAAATCACATATATCACGTACTGCTTGTCCTGAATTATTCATAAAAGTCTGAGGCTTGACAAAAAGCACTCTCCTACCACAAAACACCGTGTCTGTATAAAGCGCGTTCCATTTGGAATGATTAATTGTAAAGCCCTGCTTTGACGAAAGCAAATCAAGCGTATTGAAACCCACATTATGTTTTGAACGCGAATACTTGTCTCCCGGATTTCCCAGTCCGGCTACTATATACTCAATCGGTTTCACCGCCGCTGCGGGAGTTTCTATGCGTTTAAAAATATCAAAGATATTCATACCCAAAATACCCTTTCAGGGTTTATTCTTTATAAAATTTAACTTGCTATATAATATAAAACGGCAATTCAATCAGGCTTTTTCATAGGAATGTCTGGGAAAATCATATAGAGGCAGAAGGCGGCAGTTATAAACGATATGCCGAACACTGAATATATCACCATATTTCTTGCCGATTCGACATACGTTTGAAGAAAGCTTGTCATATTAAATGAGCAATGAAGCAGCAATGGCGCATATATGCTTTCGAATCTGTCACGCAGCAATCCTAAAACTATACCAAGCACTGTCGCATACAATATCCAGAGCGGATTGCCGTGCAGCAAGCCGAAAACAAAAGCCTGAATCAGGAGCGCGAACGGCGGCTTTACGCATTTTTTAAGATTGCCATAGATATAACCCCTGAACAGGACTTCTTCGGCAATCGGTCCGCATATGCCAAATCCAATAAGTGAAAAAGCCGAAAAGCTGACATCAAGAACAGATGATGACTGTGCATAGCTGTCGAAAAGCGGTTTTAAAAACGGAATATAGTATAAAAGATTCATTAAAGCGCTGATGACAAACTGAAGAGAAATGCCCAAAGGAATAACAAGCAAGAGCAAGGATGGCTTTTGCGGCTTTTTAAGCAGGATTTCATCGGAAAATTTATCTTTTGTTATAAACGATAAACCCCAGAAAACCAATATGGCAGCGATCGAGCTAAGAATAGTTACTCCGACGGATATTTCACCGACGATCGAATAAACAAACGCAAAGCTGAAAAACGACTGTATTGCAATATAAATTATCAGATAGCAAAATGCTTTAAGCAGATATTTATACTTTCTCATCCGGCTTTTATCGTATTCCTTTCCGATGCAGCTGCATCAATATGTGATAAGCCTTGTTTCTATACCCTTATATGCCTCCTCACAGAGAGCGGATATATCGAGTTTTTCTTCCTGTGCGATTAAGCACTCCAGGGAAGGATTCGTCTTGGGATGGCGCGGAGTGAATACCGTACAGCAATCCTCATAAGGCAATATCGAGGTATCAAACGTGCCAATGTGACGGGCAATTGTTATTATATCATCCTTGTCCATACCTATACACGGGCGAAGCACCGGTATGCCCTCGGAAGCGGGAATTGCATCGGTAACGGCAAGCGCCTTCATTGTCTGACTTGCGACCTGACCAAGGCTTTCGCCTGTTATAAGCGCGCCACATTCGCGTTCTTTTGAGAGACGGGAGGCAAGCCGCATCATAAAGCGACGTAAAATAAGAGTGAAATATTCTTCGTCGCAATGTTCCTTTATGGCAAGCTGTATCGGAGTAAGATTTATTGTAAACACACGCATCCGGTCGGTATAACGGCATAAAAGCTTTGAAAGCTCAAAAACCTTTTCTTTGGCACGCTCCGAAGTGTAGGGATAGCTCTCAAAATGCAACGCTTCTATCTCAGCTCCGCGGCGAGCGGCCATATATCCGGCAACAGGACTGTCTATACCTCCGGATAAAAGTAAAATTGCCTTTCCGCTGCTGCCGCGAGGCATTCCTCCGGCGCCCTTTTCACGCCCGGCATGCACAAAAGCGTGTTTGTCGCGAATCTCGATCATTACGGTTATTTCCGGATCGATTACATCAACCGCAGGACGGAATCCGGGAGTTTCGAGAAGAGCATCTCCGCTGATTCGCATTATCTCGGGAGAAGTCAGCGGAAATTTTTTGTCGCTGCGCTTCGCATCGCATTTAAATGTGCGATATCCGGATATTTCCGGAGCAATTTTTTCATGTAATACTGTTTTGATCTCTTCGATATCCTTTTCACAGCGCCAAGCGACGCATAAGCCGCCCAACCCGAACACAGTCCGCATTTCCTCCATGGCAGCATCCGTCATGGTATCGTCACGCGGCATAATATAAACCGTGGATTGCATCGAATATAGCTCGTATCCGTCCGGACCGAGAGCTCTACGCAGCCGCGAGGAGACGGAGGCGCGCAGCCTGTCTTCAAAATATCCTTTGTTCTGTCCCTTCAATACGATCTCACCGTATTTCAGCAGTATGCAGCGTTTAAAATTCATAGGATAGTTTTCCATTTCGTCTTTATCATATTAGCGAGGATATCACAGAAATATATCGTTTCTTCTTCGGTATTCATAGGAGAAAGGCTTATTCTTATGGTCGAATCGGCCTCGGCATCGGTCAGTCCGTATGCGTGCAGAACACTGCTCTTCCCTTTTTTTGATGAACAGGCCGAGCCGGAGGACACACATATTCCTTCGTCGGAGAGCAGATGAAGCATTACCTCGCTTTTAATACCGGGAACGGACATACTTATTATACTCGGTAAAGAAGATGGCGGCTCAAGAAGCTTTACTCCCGGCAGATTTATCACAAAATTGCGGATTTGCGATGAAAGAAACGCAATATGGGCGTTATTTTCATTAAGTTTTTCATATCCGTCAGCGGCAGCCGCCGCGAAAACCGATATTCCGACAGTATTTTCAGTTCCGCTTCTCAAGGCTTTTTCCTGACCGCCTCCGAGAAGCTGAGATATAAGGCGCGTTCCGCTTTTTACATACAGTGCGCCGCAGCCTTTCAGCGCATGAATTTTATGCGCGCTGACGGAAAAAAGGTCTGCTCCGAGCA
This sequence comes from Oscillospiraceae bacterium, assembly GCA_034925865.1. Lineage (NCBI taxonomy): Bacteria > Bacillati > Bacillota > Clostridia > Eubacteriales > Oscillospiraceae > Oscillospiraceae bacterium. The sequence goes on from JAYFRN010000011.1 coordinate 87,779, forward strand.
TTGACGGAGATATTTTTTCTTTCAAGTAGCTCTGTACGCAGTCACTGTGTATTATGGCGCCGGGAGAAGCGCGCTTTATTATGTCCGATGCTGTTTTGATATCGTAAATCGCGCCGGTTTCATTGTTTACACGCATGATCGAGGCAAATATCACATCCTCGGAAGCGGCGGAACGCAGCATATCTGTATCAAGTCTGCCTCCCGAAGTGGATAGCCTTATAACCTTATAGCCATCGCTTTCGAGCTTTTTCATCGGCTCTCCAACGGCGGGATGCTCCGAATCGGTGGTGATTATAGTCTTTCCGCGGCGTGCGCGGGCATATACCGCGCCGAATATGGCAAGATTGTCGCTCTCGGTGCCGCCGGAGGTAAAATATATTTCAGCCGCGCGGCATCCCATTGTTCCGGCTATGATTTCGCGGCATTCTTCAAGTCTTCGTTCCGCATTAAATCCGGCGCGGTGAAGCGACGATGGATTCGCAAAGCTTCGTTCAATATTGTTGTATTCTTCGCATTCCTGATATTTTTCGCTCGCATATCGCATAAGCTCGTCTCTTGCGGCGAAAGAAAGGGGCGTGGTCGCGGAATTATCGAAATAAACAAGCTTTTTCATCATTTGCCTTTGATATCTATTTTTATTAAACCTTTTCTGTCATTCGATTACCGTTTATTAATTGACGCGTAAATTACACAGCATTAAATTTCAGATGTATTTCGTTTTATTAACACAGCAATTAAACAATGTCCGCAGAACAAGGATTATTTTATTACCGTTTAACAATCATAGGCCCAAAACCATCTAATTATATATCATTTTTTCGAAAAGCGCAAGCATTATTCAACGGTAAAAATAATGGGTAAATTTCCATAGTAAAATCCATAGCACAATTTGCAATGGAGTTTTGTCCGGGAGAATATTACCGCAGTTTCCAGGGGAACCATACTTCACGCCCAAAGCCTCCACGATGAAATACCAAATTTAATATAAGCTCCGTTTATATGTAGCGGGAGCAAGCCGAAAGGCTCTCCTCCGTGGCGGTTATACGGGTTGTTTCATGTAAAAAGCCAATATACCATAGTCTTTTATTATCGCAGTAATAATGCTTAAGCCGACTGTATTGATAATATTGAGAATATGTGTTATCATGCAAAAAGCATAATTTATATAAATTTTTTCGCAAAATCTCCCATTATATTATAATCCATTCAAACGCAACCATCAGTTGAGCAAACACTCTACCTTTGGTTGTTAAAAAGATCGCTTTTTCAACCGATGATCCATTCATTTTCACCGAACTTCATAGTAATATATTGGCATAACGTAAAAGGAGTGATACAATTTTATGGCAACTACATTAGGAAAGAAAATCTCTGATTTCAGAAAAGAAAAAGGTATCAAGCAGGAAGAAATGGCGGAAAAGCTGGGCGTATCTCCTCAGGCCGTGTCCAAATGGGAGAATGATGTTTCCTGCCCTGATATACTTTTGCTTCCGAAAATTGCCTCCATGCTCGGCGTGACGGTAGACGAGCTGTTGTCTGACGAGCCAAAAAAAGAAACTATGATTTTACCGGTGGAACAAAGGAAAAATATAGACGATATGGTATTCCGGATTCGCGTACTGTCATCCGACGGTGACAAGGTTCGAATAAATCTGCCGATGCCGCTTGTGAAAATGTTATTGGAAATGGGTATGAAAATGCCGGAAATCTCCGGAAATGATATTTTAAAAAATATTGATTTCTCACAGCTTATCGCAATGGTTGAAAAAGGACTTATAGGAAAACTTGTCGAAGTCGAAAGCGCCGACGGAGATACCGTGGAAATAGCGGTGGAATAAAATGCGTATTTACGTTAAATCGAATGACGGGAAAAAGTTCACCTTGCTGTTCCCTTCATGTCTGATTTTCAACGATATCACGGCTTCAATCGGAGCCAAAGCACTAAATAAACATATAAATATGGATATCGATTTGAAGCTTAACGCCCATGACATGCGAAAGCTTATCAGAATGCTGAACAGGATGAGACGAAAATATCCGGATATGTATCTGGTTGATATCGAAAGCGCCGACGGTGATATCGTAAAGATAAAGCTGTGAAAGCTTCTCTGTATATCTCCGAGTAAAAACGCTAAACAACAATATAACTGATTCTCATCTTTATTGTTCCCGGCAAAGGCAATCAGCGATCAAAAATGTAACTAAGGCGCTGCCTCATTAATATGCGGCAGCGCCATAATATTTTTATAATGGGTATTATTAACTCGGCATTTAAATAATTACCGCTTAAAGAGAGAAAAGACTTTGGTATATGGGCTTTTCTCTCTTATAAAACACGACTTATTTAAATGACGTTTTAATATTACATGTTATTAACCCACAAATGAGCCAAATTACGGTTCAAGGTGTTTAATTGTATCAATCATACCGCTGAGATCGGTACCAAGCTTTGCCGATATCTTATCATATTCAGAGGCAAAGCTTCCGCCTTCCTTTAACACATAAAAAGGAATAAGCCATTCGATATTCTCTAACACATTCGAATTTACGAGAGCAAAGTCAAACGAAACGGTGTCGCGGATAATATCGAGCATCTGAGACATTTTATCGTCTCGCGCATAAGCTTTCTTCAAAGCAATCTCATAATAAGCGGGGGTAATATATCTGTAGCCTTCCGCCGCCATTGCTTCGAGAATAAACGCAGATTTTTCAACATCCTCGCATGTCGTAGGAACGCAGAACACGTTGTATGAGTCATGAATAAAGCTCTTGTATTCACCCTGCGCCTCATCATACATCGGCACGGGCAAAATGCCGTAATCGTCGTCCATAGAGCGGTATTGGGCGAATTCAATAAGCCGACCGGGGAGGAACATCAGCTCGCTTTTTGCAAAATGAGTATCCATATCGTATTTATACGTGTCTCCGACATAAACTCCGTTATTACTGTACATGAAAGAACGAAGTTTATCGACAACTTCTAATGTATAACTGTTATTCAGTACTATTTCAGGATAGCCGTCTGCATTGAATTTCGAAAATTCCACATTGCTGCCGACCAGGAAAGCGTATAGCGAAGCGTTCGGGGCAAGGCCGATACCGTAAAGGTCGTTTTCGTCGCGTTCTCCGCCGCCGTCAATGTCATTATAAACAAGCTTACAGTATTCGCTGAGCTTGTCGAGCGTCCATTTTCTATCAGTAGCAAGCTGATATAAGGTATCGGCGGACTGACTTGTTTTATCTTCAAAGATCTGTCTGTTGAAGAATATTCCGTTCATCCATTGGATAAATGCCACTCCTATATCTCCCGCGAGGAAATACAGCTTCTCATTTTCATAGGTGTTTACCTTAATATAGCTATCCGGCCACCACGGCTTTGAGAAATCAAGATATTCGGTATTATGAAGATTAGCTAAAGCGTTTTGAAGTATTAATGTCGGACTGTAATACTGAGTTATAGCGGCGATATCGCATTCGTCGGAACCGGACTGAGCAATAGCGGCTATTTTATCGATACATGACCATTTATCTCCGCAGACAACCGATTCAAGTTTTACATTAAAGCGTTCTTGAATATTGTTCAGACGTTTATAAACCGCGTCATTGAGTAATTCCTCGGTTTCAGCTTCCGCCCAAATTTCGTAATCAAAATCCTGGCGTACATAAATGGTAACCGTCTCGCCTTCGAAATTTCTCTCCGGAAGACCGTCCTTGACATCGGCGCGGTCAACTACTCCGGATTCATTTGTTTGGGTATTCTGTGCAGCGGTTCCGGTAGCCTGATTCCCTGTTTTTGTATTATCAGGTTCTTGGGGCGTGCAAGCAGCGAGCGAAAAAGAAGAAGCAACCGCAAGTATACATAGAATAGCTGCAACAAGTTTTTTTATCGTGCTGTTTTTCATGGATTTCCCTCATCATTAAAATTTTTGAACTTATATAATTCTATATTATTGTAGCATAAATACATGCTTTGTCAATGTTTTTATAATATTTATTTCATTATTTTATCACAGATAACAAGACATAAAACGCAATATAAATATTAGTTGATGTTATTTTTCTCAATATTATTATGTCCGTTAAATTTCTTTTGTATTATCCATTAACAAAGCTGGTTATTAAAAACGGTAATAAATAATAAAGCTTGTTAATAATTACCACGTTATTAATTAAACAGTCGGCAGTAAATTTAATTCATTTTATTATTTGGCGCATTTGAACAATTTTGAAATTATTATTATAAAATTTATTGACAATGCTCACATCATATGATAAAATCATGTACGATTGATTTACATATTCTTTATATAAATGCGATTAAATAATCCTTGTTTTACAAGAGACTTAAGCGGGTATTATTTAATTCTGAGCTATTAATAACGAATATGGAATAAAATTCAGAAAGGGAATTCTAATGAAAAAAAGAAAATCCATTGCGATCATTATCGCTTTTCTGATGTTGTTCTCCGTTCTGGCGGTGGGATGTCAGCCCCAAACGCCTGATACAGTACCTCAGACGAACAACACCGAAGCGATAAACACGGCAAATGTAACAACCGGCTCGAACGAACCCCAATTAAAGGTTTCAGAAGGCGTTGATTTCGGAGGAGAAGATTTTGTTATTCTCGTCCCGAAGTCTTCAGGTTGGTCTATTTACAACGATTTTACTCCTACGGAAGGAAGCGTTGACGATTCAATCACCAATGCCAATTATACCAGAAAAGAAAAGCTTAAATCGCTTTATAATGTAAACATAACTGAAGTAATAGCAGGAAATACCGTCGCCGCTGATGCACGCGCCGATATTTCCAGCAACAACGGCACGTACGATGCGATTCACATTGAGCTTGATCAGGTCGCTCCACTCGCTCAGGAAGGCTTTTTTATTGACCTTGCTTCGCTTAACTCAATGGAGCTTTCCAATCCCTGGTATACACAAAGCTTCGTTGATCAGATGTCCATAGCAAACAAGCTGTTCTTCGTACTCGGCGATATATCGACGGTCGACAATGACGGAATCGCCGCTGTCATGTTCAATAAGGGCATGGTAGAAGACACCGGTCTTGAAAGCCCGTACGATCATGTCAGAGACAACACCTGGACAATTGATACAATGTATGATATGTGCAAGGGCGCTTATAAAGACCTAAACGACGATGGTAAAGGCACCGGCAAAGACCAGTGGGGATACCTTACCGCTTATTCCAGTATCGTGTTCCAGCTCGCATCCTGCGGAGTTCATATCTGCGAAAAGGATGAGAACGACATACCAAATCTCACCGCTTACAGCGCAAAGAACACTGAAATAATCGATAAAGTCCTTGAATTTTATAACGATAAAACAACCACAATTCACCTTGATCAGATCCCGACTTCAGAATGCGGCGGCGTCAGCGTATATGAATACGGCAATACCATGTTCATGGAAAACCGAATCATGTTCCGCCAGACGGCCATGGTCAGAATAATTCAATGCCGTGTTATGGAAGAGGAATTCGGAATCCTTCCTTATCCGAAGTATGATTCTGAACAAGAAAACTATGCTCACGGCTTCAGCTATTCCACTCCGGTCATCGCCATTCCGAGATATTCAGAGGATGCGGAAGCGGCAGGCGCGGTTATTGAAGCACTCTCTTATTACGGCAGAACACTCGTTCGCCCGGAATATTATAACAGAGTTCTCAAAGGTGTTGTCGCACGCGATGAAGAAAGCCAGTTCTGCCTTGATATTATTTTTGATACCGCCTTTTATGATTTAGGCCTTGTACTTGATATCGGAGATCTCGATACCAAGCTCACCGCTATGGTCTCTAAAGGAACCAATACCTTCGCTTCCGATTATGCGGCAGTCGAAGAATCAGCAAAAACACAACTTCAGAAATATATTGACAATTACGAAAGCATAATCAATTAAGTTGATATTATTTAAAAAGTCCCACCGAAAAACGGCGGGACTTTTTTCTTCTCATAATTCTTAAACGACGTGATATGATTGTTGATGCAATCTTCTCACCTGCTAATATACATTTAAGGATGTATAAAACTATAAATAAACTCTTGAAAAGTTATTGAAAAATTGATTGATTCATCATACAGATGCTTTTTTAATTTCCTGTCTCGCTGCATTTCTCTTGATCTTTCTCGATGTTGTTTTCTCAAACTCCTGATCGCGTACGATGATTTTTGTAACCTGCTTGTATGACGGAAGCTTGTCAAGCTGTTTCCTTATTTCTGTTTTTAACGCATCGAGAGTGTCGGTGATATTAAGAGCTTTCAGCATATCAAGATTCGGGAATATTTCCGCGCAGAGAGCGCTTTCATTTCCTAGATCATCCTTGAAGGCGGAAACAATTACTTCGCTCACGAGCGGGATTGCCGAGATGTATCCTTCAATTTCTTCGGGATATATATTCTTGCCGTTCGCCAAAACTATTACATTTTTTTTGCGGCCAGTAATTGAGATTTGTCCGAGCTCGTTGATCTTTCCGTAATCTCCGGTTTTAAACCAACCGTCGTCCGAAAGGACAGCTTTTGTCGCCTCGGGGTTTTTATAATATCCCATCATTACGATCGGACCCTTGACACAAATTTCGCCTTCTCCGTCGCCAGTTACATCGTCGAGTTTTACATCAATACAGGGCAATTTTACGCCGGTGGTGCGAAAATCGTTGAATCTGTCACGGTTTGCGCTCACAAGCGGAGAGCATTCGGTTATACCGTATCCGTTGATAAGATCTATTCCGATGGAATCAAAAAATTCACCTATCTCAGGACGAATAGGCGCTCCGCCGCATACGATTTTTCTGAGATTTCCGCCGAAAGCGGCACGTAATGTCTTAAACAGCGGTTTTCTCAAATCTATTCCGATATTCCTTAAGCTGTTTGAAAACGCGATCAGCTTTTTAAGCTTCACATCCATTTTCTTTTCAGCAGCGGAAAGCCAGACCTTATTATACAATACTTCCGCAAGCGCAGGGACGATTATAATATAGCTGGGCTTGTAAAAAAGCAAATTTTTCGCGGTGTTCCGGAGATTGTCGTTTATACAGATCGTAGCGTGCATATGCAGAGAAACGAGAATGCCGCACACGCCTTCATATGTGTGATGATACGGAAGAACTGAAAGGCAGATATCATAAACAGTCGAAACCTGAAGCCCGTAATATACACTGAATACAAGGTTCTTTTCAGAAAGCATTACGCCTTTCGCCAAACCTGTTGTCCCGGAGGTATATACGACCATTTTCAGTTTTTCAATATTATTTCTGATTTTTTCAAAGCTGTTGTTCCCGGAATCAACTTCTTTTTTCCCCGCGGCTATTAATTTTTCATATGAAAGAAATTCTCCGTCGTTTTCTTCGCGTTCAAAGCCGATAAAATATTTGAACGCCGGCAATGACGCGCGGTTCTCTCGAATAAAGCTCTCATGCTTTTTCGCATAGAAAAGTATTGAAGAATCACAGTCGTTCAAAACATAAAGAAGATCTTTATCAGGTAAATCCTTGTCTATCGGTACAAAAACATTTTTTGACTGAAGAACAGAAAGATATACCGTAACCCAGTCATAACTGTTTTCGCCTATAGCGGAAATATGGCATTCGCCGCATTCGAGCGATTCAATCGCAGTGCCCAGATAAACAGTATCCTGTCTAAAACTATTGTATGTTATTTCGTGAAGCGTAGAATTCTTATCTTTATACTTGAATGCATACCTGTCTCCCGCCTCTTTTGACGCGAGCAAAAGCATCTCGCGTATACTGCCGAATTCCTTGACATTATATAGAGGATAATTTTTTTGCTTCATATTAATTCCTTTCAAAAGTCAATACTGTGATCATCGTTAGTTCTTACGCCACATCATGGTTATGAAAACCATTATAAGCAATTCAGACATTTATGTCAAGTGGGTTTTATAAGCTTTTAAATAATATTACCGGAATCTCGCTTTTTTTGATTTTCCTGATGCCTTGCGAGAAAGAACCAGCACAGAAACAAACAGTATTATAAAGGCAAACAAAATAATAAGGAGTATCAGAAAAGGTCGATCTTCAAAGAGCTTTTGAAGATCATCGGCGCCAATACGCGTATCCTTACCCGGTTCGGACTGATTATCGGATTTCCCGGGCTGCGCTATTCCGGAGGATATTGCCGGAACAGACATAGAATTCATTAAACGTGTTTCACCAAAGCACTTCCCGTTATAATATACATATAAATTTCCGATGGTTCCGGGAGCAAGGGGAGCAAGCAGCGTTTCAGGCATAGAATATACAAGCTCCGCTTCCTTATCAATCGGGAGTAATGCGTATACAGAATTCTCTGAAAAAATATCTATGCTGTCCGCGTTTCCGTTTCTTACACGTTCCGTTTTCAGCTTTTCGTTTTCTGTAATTATTTGGCGGTACGCAAAATGTGAAAACGCATATTCGTAAAGGCTTTTTGTATCGGCATATGTAAGATTTGCCTGTTCGCTTGAAACGGCAGGCTGGTCAAGATTCGCACCCATCAATACCAATATATATTTTTCCCCATCTTTTTCTGCCATAGACATAAGGCATCTGCCTGCCGCGGCGGTAAATCCGCTTTTTATTCCCTTCATATATTTATAATATTCATCGTTTTTATTAAGCAGCATCGAAATTGTATATTCAATTTTTCTTTCTTTTGTCTTATCGGTAGCGGGAATGGTATATTCCGGAGTAGAAATAATTTCATTGAAAAGAGGAAATTTTAAAGCATATTTTATAAAAAGGCTCATATCTGCAGGAGATGTATAATGATTGTCGTCATGCAAACCATGAGGATTCATGAAATTAGTATTTTCAGCTCCCAGTTCTTTCGCTTTTGCATTCATTTTTTCAACAAAATCCGATATTTTTCCGCCTCCGAAATAATAGGCCAGTAATGTGGCCGAATCGCATGCGCTCGGTAGCATCAACGAATAAAGCAGATCCTTTACAGTCAGAACTTCGCCTGCCTTCAATGCTATATTTGATCCTCCAACCTTATAGATTTCGTCAAATATACTTGTATCAGACGGAACAATTATCTTTTCTTCCGCCGGGTCTCCGCATTCTTCAAGCACAATAATCGCAGTCATGATTTTTGTAAGTGACGCAGGATACATTCTTCTGTCGGCATTTTTTGCGTATACAACAGTATCCGTGTTCAGATTCAACATATATGCCCCGCGTGAATATATTTCATAATCCGTAGGCACATACGCACCGTTATATTCCGCTCCGGCAGAAACGGAAATAGGCAATACGCAATTGACAAAATTAATAATTATGAATATAATCAGAACTATAGAGGTCGTTTTTTTATTCATCTGAATACCTTTCGCGACGCGGATATATGCGTCATAGGATTTTTAAATTAATATTATTGGTGTTAACAGGAGACAGCAATATGGAGTATTCTAAAAAAACGCTATATGAAATATTTCATGGCATTCACGAGCTTGTCTTTACTGATACCGGAATTTGGCCAGCGCGAATGACATTGCGTCAGCGTGAATATTTCACTTCAAAAAACGAAAGCTTCGCAATGCGCGCATACTGTGATTCAGGAATATATATGGATTTCTATACCGATGCCGAAAGAATATCCTTTGATTATACGTTCGGACTTGCGTACCGAAAGCAGGTCGCGTTTGATATATATGAAAATGACGTTCTTGTTTATTCATATATGTGCCGCGGTGAATCAAGCGGTCGGATAGAATATATTCCGAATTCAAAAAGCCCGAGAATAACAGTTTATTTTCCTTGCATAGCTCAGATCTTTGTTTCAAATCTTTCGCTTGGCTGTGTGTGTTCCGTTAAAAGAACAGGCAAAAAGCTGATGTTTTTAGGAGATTCCATCGCGCAGGGCGTCGATTGCGGGAGTCATCCTTCAATGAATCTGCCAAATTTATATTCACGCTTTGAAGACTGTGAATATATAAATCTCGCTGTCGGAAGTGCGATGTTCTGTCCGGATTTTATCGATCAAACATTGAATTTTGTCCCGGATGTGATTTTTGTCGCATACGGCGCAAACGACACCGCTCTTACCGTTTCCGATAATTTTGTCAGACAAAACACAGACAGGTTTTTTTCTGTTTTACGTGATACATATTCAGGAATACCCATCATCGCAATAAGCCCTATCTGGTATTACCGTGAAGCTCCGTTATGCGTGAATCCCTTTAAAAAGGAGGACACCGACAGGTGGGCATTGGTATATTCAGTTATTGAAAGCTGTTGTGAAAAATATGGTATAAAATATATATGCGGCAGAACACTTATGCCTCATTTGCAGGATTTTTACCGCACAGATGATCCTCATCCAACCGAAATCGGATTTTCATTATATGCTTCCGAGCTATACCGTGTCACAAAAAATTTTATTTTTACCTGATTCGGAATATCATCATATCCGCCCAATCATTCAGAAGCTCCTTATATTCTGAATCCTGAACAACCGTAAGCTTTTTACGCGCGGAAGCGATATATTCGCTTCCGCGTTTTTTCGCATATTCGATTCCGCCGGAATTTATAAGAATTGACACAGCTTTTTTTATATCGTCAGAACCGGCATTCCGGTTTCCGACAACCGATCTTAAAATCTGCTTATTATCTTCTGAAGCGTTATTATAACCATATCTCAATACAAGAGTATTCTTCCCTTCCCGGATATCTCCGCCTATGGGTTTCCCGAGTGTTTCTTCATCGGAGATTATGCCAAGCACATCATCCGCAAGCTGAAAAGCGACTCCGCAATCCTCAGCAAAGCCTCTTAGAGCTTCAGGGATCTCCGATGAATCATCTGACAAATCCAATCCGATAATCGCTCCGCATACAGCGGCATATCCGAAGAGCTCGCCGGTCTTTTTACGCATTATATCAATTATTTTATCTTCCGTAATGGTGAGCATTGAGTCAAGATTTTTTGTCACGATTCCAAAACGCGTGTCAAGCGCCTCGCCTTCCAGCAAGGAGCCCGTAAGCCTGTCTTCCATCAGAGTGACAAGCTTTAACTTAATCGTATCAGAAACGCCCTTCATTGAGCTAATGACCGATATGGCCGCCGCGTGAAGCGCGTCTCCGGAAAGTATTGCGTTTGCGGCACCGTATTTATCTGCATCTTCTCGTGAAATTACGCCTGAAATAAGCTCCGGCATCTCGTCAGATGTCGCTTTATGCACGCTGGGTCCTCCTCGGCGAACATTGTCGCCGTCTATGAGATCGTCATGTATAAGCGTCCAATTATGATAAAGCTCAACGGCACAAGCAGCGGGAAGAGCGCGCAAAACGGCATCGGCGCCGCCTGTCGCTCCGGCGCAAAGGGAAAGAATACCTGGGCGCAGCCTTTTTCCGCCGCGCTCAAAATACATTCCGACGCCTCGCTTAAGCTCGGGAGGAGCGATATACTTGAATTCCAATGACGAATAGTATTCATTTACCGCCGCGCTTGTTTTTTTCAGAAAATTATCAAATCTAGTCTTCATCGGTTTGATAAAAAATCCATGAAATCACATATCATTTTTCTTTGTCCGATTGACAAGGAAAGAAATTGTTCATAAAACAAATCGCCCTGTTTAATGGAGTTCGAGCTGACCGGCAGTCTTTTTTCATTTCCGAAATTTACTCCCGCACAGAATAATAAATCATCATAGGCAATATCGTTTAAAGAATTCTGAGCAAGCTTTTTAATAAGCTTTACGCGGGGCGGATTTTCCTGCTGCATCTGGGCAAGCTTACGCATCTGTACATAACTGATATCGCTGTCAAGCGAAAACTGTCTCCAGCTTCGATCGCCGCGCGCACGGTCAAGAATTATTGAAAACAGCTTTTTATTGAAACTCATTTTTTTATACTCTCCTTGAGTCTGATATACCTGTTATTTATATTTTCAAGAAAGCTTCCCCACAGACCGCGTTCGCGTATTTCCTGCGGACAATTCTTTCCGTTAAAATCATAATGCTGCTTGATACTGCTCATGGTCAGATTGTTTTTTATCATTAGCTCTGCCACAAGCTGAGCCGCATTATCGAGCGCCGCATAAAAATCGCCGCCTTCATTGACGCATATTTCAATGCCAATTCCGTAGGCATTGCCTTCACCCCATCCGCCGTCTCCGGCGTGAAAGGCTCTTTCATTATCCGGTATATGCTGATAAATCGAATGATCGTCAACGGTATAATGCCACGAGGTAGTCGAACTATATGTAGACTTATGTATATATTCGTTGTGCATCTTTGCATCCGCGGTAGATGAATAATTGCCTGTATTATGAATTACGATCCACTTTTTCGTGGTCACATCTCCCGGACGGCCGAGTGTATCCTCGTCAATATAATCGACTATTACGTCAAGCATTTCAGAGGTCCCTTCTCCGATACGGAAAGAACCGGTTTCCGGCCTTTTTTGAATTATATATACTATTCCGTTCCAGGCACGTAAAAATTCGTCCTTTTTATATTCGCGCAACGCGCTTTCATCGTCAGATGAACAGGGATCGTTTACTATATAGTACATTTGCCCGTCTTTGGTTTCAAAGCCGATAACACAGAGAAGATGCCCCGCGGGATATGCCGACGTAGAACCTTTAAGTTCATCGACGCTTGATGTTGCAATCGAACAAACAACAGGAGTGCCCGCGATAACAGCGCTTTCCAGTGCCGCGTCATTATACAAATCGACATAAGCAAAGAATCCATTTTCAGCGGCATATGCCACATTGAACGACCAGTTGCCGTATATTCCCTCGGCATTGTCCTTCACCCCCGCGGCTACCGAAGCGGTAGGAATGTTTTTACCCAAATAATCCAAAACAATCGAAAGTGATGTCGGGCTGCATATTACGCTTCCTATATCGGGGATTTTATTCTGAGAGCGCGGTGAGGTGTCCAGTTTTATTGAGGTAACTCCGCTGCTCCGGCGGTCAGTAAAGGATGCTGACGGTTCTCCGTCGGTCGTGAATGTGATATTATATATTTCGGGAGAGAAGGATGACCCTCGTGTTATCTCAGCCCGCACTATTACACGGCCTGTAATCTGCGAACGAACTAAAAGAGTGTCTATATCAAGCGAAGCATCGTTATCGGAACGTGAAGCACTCGCGTTTTCAGTTTTTTTCGCGCTGCGCGTTCCCCAGGAATAATAATCTGTAAACGTCCCGTCTTTCCTTTCAAGAGCAACGGATAAGGATATTTTTCCGCCTCTGAGCGAAGCGTTCCAGGAAAGATACAGCTTTTTAAATGCTCCTATGTCGATCGGATTGGATACGAATGTGCCGATATCCGCCTTTGGCCTTAAAGATATCATATTGCCGGAAGATATTGTGCCGTCATATTTACCGTTTAACTCACAAGCGGTAAATATTTTTGCGCGGTATGTAAGATCGATTTCGGGTTTATACATTTCAGGTTTCACAACAGAGGCAGGCGGATATGACTCCAGTTTTGTTTCACGCTTTTTTACCGCGTAAAATTTTTTATATGCCTCTTCTTCTCCTTTTTCTTTAATAATACCTGGAAGTTCAAGTGAAAGGTAAAGCTCGGCTTCTTTGAAAATACTGTTTATTCTTTTGGTATACGGAGTCGCTTCACTTCTTGCGGCGGTCTTTCCGTCATTTTCGGTATGGTATAATATAGAAAAGCTTGCTTGTGTTTTTGCGAAAATCAGTTTATCCGATACGAACGATCCATCACGTAAAGGCCAGCCAAGAGGGATTGAATAATGCTGTTCTTCTTCCGCTTCATTATCTTCTGAAAGGATATTCACGCCGAAAAACGCAAGCTCGGTTTGCTTGATTCCGAAAAGGTCAAGAACCGTCGGGTAAATATCTGTACTTCCGCATATCGCTTTATAATTCTTTGGATTGATACCGTCATAATATATCGCGAGAGGAGCGTGAAAATAATCTTCGGCGGTATATTTTTGATCTTCGGGCATTATTGAATTAATTGAAGTAACATCTGATTTTTTATTGTAATCAATTGCGCTCCCGCCGCCGACAAGAATTATAACTGTGTTTTCCAAAAGTCCTTTATTTTTCAATGTGTCCGTAAACGCTCCGAATTTACCGTCAGCTTTTACGACAACCGCTCCATACGCGCCGGCAAGTCCGGTTTTCTCTGTCGAAGCAGAGCAAAAGGGATATTCAATTGAAGCGTCTTCTATGTATACAAATACGGATTCTTTACTTTCTGAGATATATTTAGCCGCCGCGTCATAAGCGGATGAAGCGGCAGCGGTATTGTTTACATCAAATCCTAGAAGCTTGAAAAGTTTGTCTCTGCCGCCCAGATGCGAGTCGCATGTAAAAAAAGCCGAAGCGGAAGAAAAACCGTTTTCTTTAAGCACCGAAGAAAGAGAAATGATACTTTTTTCTGATAAATATGACAACGCGTCCGAAAGAGCCGGGGAAGGAACGGATGTGTTTATTACAAAATCAGTGTCAGTCGGAGTATATCCGCCGAACGAATAATAATTATCGAAACAACTCGATGAATTTATGAATGATGTGATTTTAGGCGCGAAGCCTGCGTCTGTCACAGCGCGGCAAAGCGAATCAATTTTTACAATAACCAGATTCTTGCCTTTTTGTGAACCGAACAAAGGCGAAATTACATAATTATTGTTAATAGCGCCGTCATAATTGCCTTTGAGATCGAATATGCCGAGTGTCTCCGCCGGATCCTCCGGAATAGGATTAAATGCGGGAACCGAAGCCGGGCTTATCGCAGACATCGTTATGGAAAACAATATCATAGCCGCGAACAAAGCGGCCTGTATATATGTAATAATGTTTGATGCCGAAGGCTTTTTTTCAGATAGCTTCATAATAATCAATAATCTCTCATTCATCAATCATTTTATTCGTATATAATAACAAAAACATCGCGATAATTCAAGAGCTTATATATTAATTTTATATTCCTGTTTTATATTTTTATGATTTAAAATTGTAAAGGTTTAAACTAAAATAAATTCGCCGCGGAATAAACCGCGGCGAATTTTAATAAAATAAAATATATTGATATTTTAATTATTTATATTCTGACTGACAAATTCAAGTTTGGCAATTTTTAAGTTTATATCAATTTCATCAAGATCATATTTATAAATAGCGCTTGCTCCTGATAAAATGTCTTTAAGATCATTTTTAAGTACATCAATACTATGCTGTTTGACAGAATTATTGCTTGAATTATCCGCATAATAATTATTAAATAACGCTTCAAGTTCTCTGAATTTTTTATCAGCAATATCGGTATTTTGCGGACTGCCGCAGCTGAATGATGAATAATCATTCAAAGCCTGAATATCATCAAAATAATCGTTTATGAATTTTTTAATTTCCGTTCTTTGAAATACAAATAATATTTGCTCGGATACTATGTATAGCAATGCAAGAAATATCACTGAATAAAGCAGGATTTTCGGCTTTGAATATTTATTTGTTAACATTATCAAAAAAGCTTTCATGTTTTATTCCGATCTACATTGATTTAGATTTATATTATTAATCCATCATTGAGCTTAAGAGTTTTTTGTACAATGAGATATGTATATTTTATCATTTATGCGCTCCATATAACTAAATAAATACCGTCAAGAAAGAAAAGACTCTGGTATATGGGCTTTTCTTTCTTATAAAACAAGAATTATTTAATTTCTGTTTTAATAATATATATTGAAACAAATTTTCTTTACGCGAACAGATATACAGTATTATTTTTAACTCATATCATTTATATTATTTGACATTGGCTCAACGATTTGTTATAATATATTGATTACATTTATATATCTTCCATGAGCTTTAAGGAGCGGTAAACCTATGGCACAGGAGCCCAAGGAAAAAAATATACATTCGCGTCACAGAGCGCGCGTAAAGCAACGGTTTCTTGACGAAGGACTTGATTCCTTCGCACCGCACAACGTGATAGAGCTGCTGCTTTTTTATTCTGTTCCTTTCACGGACACCAACGATACCGCGCACGCGCTTATAGATAAATATGGCTCTGTCGCCGGCGTCCTCGACGCTCCTTACGACGACCTGTTATCCGTACCCGGCGTTGGAGAACACACTGCGCTTCTGTTAAAGCTCATTCCCGCCCTTTCAAAGCGATATTGCGAAGATAAATTCTCAATAGGAGACACTCTTCCCGATTATGACAGAATCGGCGCGTATTTAGTATCGAAATATGTCGGATGTCAGGACGAAAAGGTCGTCGCTCTTTTCCTGGACAATAGCCTCAGGGTCATATGCGATGAAATCATTTTTGAAGGAAGCGTAAACTCCGCTCACCTTTCCATGCGCAAACTTGCAGAGACCACAATACTAAAAAAAGCGTCTGCGGTGATACTTGCACATAATCACCCGTCAGGGTTGCCGATCGCGTCTCAGGACGATCTCGATACCACAAGAAAGCTAAGAGGCTTTCTTGCCTCGCTTCAGGTCACTCTGCTAGATCATTTTATTGTTGCCGAAAATAAATATACAAGTATAAGCAAAGATTATTTTTTAAGATATATAGCTCAGTATTCTGCCGATAAAATTTAAATTTATAATAAGGTGAGCTCAAATTGAACAAATTCGAACTTGTCAGTCAGTATAAGCCGACCGGGGATCAGCCCGAGGCAATAGCAAAGCTTGTCGACGGATTGCAGTGCGGACTTAAGGAGCAGACATTATTGGGCGTTACGGGTTCCGGAAAAACCTTTACGATGGCAAATGTAATAGCCCAGGTCAACCGCCCAACGCTGATCCTCTCGCACAATAAAACGCTCGCGGCGCAGCTTTGCGGCGAATTCCGCGAATTTTTCCCGAATAACGCCGTCGGATATTTCGTTTCATATTATGATTATTATCAGCCCGAAGCGTATATCCCGGGAAAAGATGTTTATATTGAAAAGGATTCTTCAATCAACGACGAGATAGACAAGCTCCGCCATTCTGCGACCTCTTCTCTTTTTGAGCGGCGCGATGTCATCATCGTTTCGAGCGTTTCATGTATTTACACTCTCGGTGATCCTTCAGAATATAAGGACCTTGTGCTTTCCGTAAGGCAGAATGCCCAAATAAGCCGCGCGGCGCTTATTAAAAAGCTTATTTCGATTCAATACGAAAGAAACGATGTCGATTTTACCAGAAACAGATTCAGAGTGAGAGGCGACGTCGTCGAGGTTTTTCCGTCAAACAGCAGCAATACCGCCATAAGAATCGAATTTTTCGGCGATACTGTCGACAGGATCAGCGTCATAGACACAGTTACCGGTTCCGTGAAATCACGGCTTTCCCATGCGGCAATATATCCGGCGACACACTATGTAACAACAGAGGAGCGCCGCGATAAAGCGATCGCGGAAATTGAAGAAGAGCTCGAGGAGCGCGTAAAATTCTACGAAGCCAATAACAAGCTTATTGAAGCGCAACGTATTTCCGAACGGGTCAAATACGATATGGAAATGGTGCGTGAAATCGGATACTGCTCCGGCATCGAGAATTATTCAAGGGTTTTCGCCGGAAACCCGCCCGGAAGCACTCCTTTCACTCTGCTCGATTATTTCCCGGACGATTTTCTGCTGATGGTTGACGAATCGCACGTCACGATTCCTCAGGTCAGAGGCATGAGCGCCGGAGACAGAGCCCGGAAAGAAAATCTAATCAACTACGGCTTCAGACTACCAAGCGCATTTGACAACCGTCCTCTGAGATTCGACGAATTTCAAAAGAAGCTCGGCCAGGTGATTTATGTAAGCGCCACGCCTGCCGAATACGAAACCCAGCGCAGCGACCGGATAGTGGAACAGTTGATCCGTCCCACCGGCCTTCTCGACCCTGTTATTGATGTACGTCCGACAGAAGGACAGATTGACGACCTTATCGGAGAGCTTAAGATACGCGCGGCAAAAAAAGAACGCTGTCTTGTCATAACACTGACAAAAAAAATGGCCGAAGATCTGACGGATTATCTATCGGGGCACGAGATACAAGTCAGGTATCTGCATCACAACATTGATACCCTTGAACGTACGGAGCTGATACGAGACCTGCGTGAAGGCGTTTTCGACGTACTTGTAGGAATTAACCTTCTGCGTGAAGGGCTTGACTTGCCGGAGGTTTCTCTTGTCGCGATTCTCGACGCAGACAAAGAAGGCTTTTTAAGGTCGGAGCGTTCTCTTATTCAGATCATAGGACGCGCGGCCCGTCATGCGGAAGGCAAGGTTATTATGTATGCCGATAAAATCACTGATTCGATGCGTGTAGCTATTGACGAGACCGAACGCCGCAGAAAGCTTCAGAACGCATATAACGAAGCCCACGGGATCATCCCGAAGAGTATCATAAAAGGCACAAGAAGCCTGCCTGAGATAACAAAGAAAGATAAAAATGCCGACACAGACGCCGTAAAAAACAACGAAAAACTCACATCAGGCTCAAAGAAGGAGCGCCTCGAGGCACTTACCGCCGAAATGAAAGCCGCCGCAAAACGGCTTGATTTTGAATACGCCGCCGCTTTGCGAGATAAAATCAAATCGCTTCAAGGCTAAACAAATTCTACAGCAAATTTAAAGACATGGAAATAATATGAGAGACGATATATACATTTCGGGCGCAAGAGCCCATAATTTAAAAAACATTTCATTGTCCATCCCGCGCAATAAGCTGATAGTTTTCACGGGACTGTCCGGGTGCGGGAAAAGCTCGCTTGCTTTCGATACAATCTACGCCGAAGGATACAGACGATTTGTGGAATCTCTTTCTTCATACGCCCGTCAGTTTCTCGGACAACTTGACAAACCAGAAGTCGATTATATCGAAGGGCTTTCACCGGCGATTTCAATTGATCAAAAAACCACCTCACGCAATCCGCGAAGCACCGTGGGAACAGTTACGGAAATATATGACTATCTCAGGCTGTTATACGCCAACATCGGCATTCCTCACTGCCCGGTATGCGGAAAGGAAATCAAAGGCCAGACAGTTGATCAGATCGCCGATAAAATACTTTCGTTTCCGGAAGGAACACGCTTTCAGATACTCGCGCCGGTCATTAAAGGTAAAAAAGGACTTCATGAAAAGGTGCTTGCCGACGCAATGGCAGACGGCTATGTAAGAGTAAGAATTGACGGCTTCGTTTATGACCTTTCTGAAACTCCTGTTCTCGATAAAAACAAGAAGCATGCCATAGAAATAGTAATTGACAGGCTTGTCATAAACGGCGATATATTCGGAAGGCTTTCGGGATCGCTCGAAACCGCGCTCGCCCTCGCAGACGGAACTGTAATGATAGAATTTGTCGATAAAGCCGCTGACGATCCTGACAGGATAATCACACTGTCTCAGAATTTTGCCTGTGAAGAACACGGCTTCAGCATGGCAGAGCTCGCGCCGAGAATGTTTTCATTCAATAATCCTTACGGCGCGTGCGAAGCGTGCGGAGGTCTTGGCTTGAAGCGTATAATATCTCCACGGCTCGTAATTCCGGATCTTTCGCTTTCTCTGTCAGAAGGAGCAATTCAGGTCAACGGCTTTAAAAGCCTTGACAATGATAACTGGTCCGGCAAGACGCTCACCGCCGTACTCGAAAAATATGGACTTGATTTGAACTCGCCTCTTTGCGATTATTCACCGGATGCACTTAACGCCATTCTCTACGGCACAGGCGGCGAACGTCATACACGCAGCTTTATAATCGAAGGACAAAAGCGCGATTTCACATATTCCTTTGACGGGATAATCAACATTATCCAACAGCGGTTTGAACAAACCAACAACGAATATTACGACGCTTTTCTCGAGGATGTCGAATGCCCCGTATGTAAGGGCAAGCGTCTTAAAAAGGAAATATTATCGGTTACAGTAGGTGGACTTTCGATCGCAGATTTCACCGGGCTTTCTATTACCGCCGCTCTGGAATTCATCAACAAGCTTACTTTGACCGAAAAGGAAACCATGATTTCACGCGAAATCACAAAGGAAATACGAAACAGGCTTTCTTTTCTACAACATGTCGGGCTTGATTACCTGACGCTTTCAAGGAGAAGCGCAACTCTGTCCGGAGGCGAAAGCCAGAGAATACGGCTCGCCACTCAGATAGGCAGCTCTTTGATGGGCGTTTTATATATTCTTGACGAACCGAGCATCGGACTTCATCAACGTGACAATTCAAAGCTCATTGATACATTGAAAAGGCTGAGAGATATCGGCAACACCGTTATAGTGGTCGAGCATGATGAAGAAACCATGGAAAACGCCGATTATATAGTTGATATCGGCCCCGGAGCCGGTATAGAAGGCGGAAACATAGTCGCCGCGGGCACTCCGCAAGAAGTTATGAACACGCCGGGATCGATTACGGGCGATTTCCTGTCGGGAAGAAGAAAAATCAAGGTGCCGGACATCCGCAGATCCGGCAACGGTTATTTTCTAAAGGTTTTGGACGCGCGCGAAAACAACCTCAAGGGAATCGACATTTCAATTCCGCTCGGTACCTTTACCTCGGTTACAGGAGTTTCCGGCAGCGGAAAATCATCTCTTGTCAACGGCATACTGCTTCAGGAGCTTGCCTCAAAGCTGAACCGCGCTTATACGCGTACCGGAAAATGCAAAGCCGTCCTCGGACTCGAAGCGCTTGACAAGGTAATCGCGATAGATCAATCTCCGATAGGACGCACACCGCGTTCAAACCCGGCGACATATACAGGATTATTCAATGAAATACGGGCGGTTTTTGCAAAAACGCCCGACGCAAAAGCGCGGGGATACGGTCAGGACCGATTTTCATTTAATCTTCGCGGCGGCAGGTGCGAAGCCTGCGGCGGCGACGGAACAATAAAAATAGAGATGCACTTTCTTCCGGATGTATATGTGACATGCGATGTCTGCAAAGGGAAAAGATACAATCGAGAAACACTTGAGGTAAGGTACAAAGGAAAGACTATCGCCGATGTGCTTGATATGACAATTACTCAGGCAAGCTCTTTCTTTGAGAACATTCCGCAGATTTCACGAAAGCTGAAAACAATGTGCGATGTCGGAATCGGATATATTAAGCTGGGTCAGTCATCGACAACCTTATCGGGAGGTGAGGCGCAGCGCGTTAAGCTTTCCTGTGAGCTGTCAAAACGCAGCACGGGAAAAACCATATATATACTTGACGAGCCGACGACAGGTCTTCACTCCGCCGACGTCGAAAAGCTTATTGAGGTATTGAACCGTTTTGTTGATTCCGGAAATACGGTGCTTGTCATCGAGCATAATCTTGATATTATCAAAACATCGGATTATATAATCGATCTCGGTCCGGAAGGCGGCGATAAGGGCGGAACGCTTGTCGCTTGCGGAACTCCCGAACAGGTAGCGCAGAATCCGGGATCATATACCGGGCAATATCTGAGAAAGGTGCTTATTAAAACGGCGATTAAATAATCCCTGTTTATAAGAGAGAAAGCCCATATACCAGAGTCTTTTCTCTCATTAAGCGGTAATTATTTAAATGCCGAGTCAATAAATCTGAAAGATAAAGCTTTCAGACGGTAAGCTTTGTGCCTGAATTTCTTCCGACAAGCCGAAAAGGCATAAGCTCACATTTTGATTGAAAGGCTGGTCATTATTACAAATGATACCTGAAAAACTAAATAACCTGCTTGACTCCGTTTCAAAGCCTTCAAGATATATCGGCGGCGAATACGGCGAAATAATTAAAGATAAAGAAGGCAAGTGCTCGGTCGCATTCTGCTTTCCTGATAATTACGAAATCGGAATGTCGAATCTTGGGATAAAGATCCTCTACGGCGTCCTTAACGAGCTTGACTTTGTCAGATGCGAACGCTGTTTCGCGCCCATGCCAGATATGGCCGAGCTCATGAAAACAAACGGCGTTCCTCTTTACGCGCTTGAAAGCGCCGATCCTGTAAAAAGCTTTGACATAGTCGCCTTTACTCTTCAGTATGAAATGTGTTATACAAACATTTTATATATGCTCGAGCTGGCCGATATCGAGTTTTATGCAGATAAGAGGCCGGATCTGCCATTGGGTGAAGCGCCGATACTGCTTTGCGGCGGTCCGTGCACCTATAATCCAGAGCCGTTTGCGGATTTTTTTGATATCATGTCAATAGGCGAAGGAGAAGAAGCCCTGCCGGAGCTCATGGAGCTTTACCGTAAATGTAAAGACGATGGCATGAAAAAAATCGAGTTTCTGCGTCTCGCTTCTCATCTTTCAGGCTTTTATGTACCCTCGCTTTATAAAGTCGATTATAATACCGACGGTACGATTTCAAAATTCGCTCCGCTTTTTCCGGATGTTCCGGCGCGGATTAAAAAACGCCATGTGAAGGATTTTGAGAACGCATATTTCCCTGTAAAACAAGTCGTTCCCTTTACGGAAGCCGTTCATGACCGTATTACGCTCGAGGTTTTCCGAGGATGTATTAGAGGATGCAGGTTTTGTCAGGCCGGAATGGTGTGCCGCCCTATAAGAGAAAGAAGCGCGCAAAAGCTCAACGATATAGCAAAGGAAGTATTTAAAAATACAGGGTATGACGAGATTTCCGCGTGCTGTCTCAGCATCAGCGATTATTCTCAGCTTGAAGAATTCTGCGACGGGCTTTTATCCTGGTGCGGAGCCAAGTCGGTCAATATATCACTGCCGTCAATGCGCATAGACAGTTTTTCAAAGGAGCTTCTCGAAAAGTCGGACAGCCTCAGAAAGACTTCTCTTACCTTCGCGCCCGAAGCGGGAACCCAGGCGCTTCGCGACCGCATAAACAAAGGCGTCACGGAGGAGGATCTTATGCGTTCGGTGGGTTATGCTTTCGATTCCGGTCATACATCGGTAAAGCTTTATTTTATGGACGGACTTCCCACTGAGACAGACGAGGATGTCATCGGTATCGCAGATCTCGCGCAAAAATGCGTCAATGTGTATTATAAAAGTGAAAGCAAGCCAAAGGGCCGCGGTGTCAATGTAAATATCAGTGTTTCATGCTTTGTGCCGAAGCCTTTCACACCTTTTCAATGGGACGGACAGAATATGCCGGATGAGCTGATGCGCAAGCAGAAGCTGATCAGAGAAAATGTTAGGACTAAAAAGATATCATACGCATACCATGACGCCCGCGTAAGCCGTATTGAAGCTTTTTTTGCCAGGGGAAACAGAAAGCTTTCAAAAGTAATTGAGGCAGCATATAGAAACGGCCAGGTCTTCGATGCCTGGGACGAATATTTTATTTATGACAAATGGCTTTCGGCCGCCGAGGAAGCCGGCGTTGACGTCGCCTTTTTCGCGAACAGAACTTTTTCACGCGACGAAATTCTGCCATGGGATTTCCTTGATATCGGCATTTCAAAAGCGCACCTTAAGCGAGAGAGAGAAAAAGCCGACAGAAGCGAAATTACCATCGGAAAGATATACAATAAATAATAGAGATGAAGTCACTATTCCTACAAAGCTCTGAAAAAGCTTTATAGTCGCTATAATTATATTTACAGAGTAGGCGGAGGGTAAAAAGCTCCCGCTCCTCCCGTCGCAATGTATGTACTGGTCATGTATAATGCTAATTACTGAAGTACTGCGCGCTGCAAAAAGCTTAGGAGTCGACCAAACCGGGTCGGCTCCTGTTCTCTTTAATAATAATTTTTCAGAGACAATAATCGCTTCATTACCTCGTTCATAATTTTCAATTAACCTCAGATTGTATTTTCGAGATTATAAACATTAATGAGTATATATTACAAACAGAAATTTCTACTTCCGGTAGAGTAAATATCTGTTATTAAGTTTTTTTAGTCTAAAATAAGCAGGTGTACTTTTATTTTTTTCGTGTTATAATACAAACATAAAACAGAAAGGATAATTTATATATGGATGAGAAAAAAGTAGGAACAAGGATTGCAAAATTAAGAGCAGAACATAAAATGACGCAGCTTGAGCTTGCAGCAAAACTCGGCGTCAGCGACAAATCTATAAGCAAATGGGAAGTTGGCGGCTGTTATCCTGATGTTACGCTGTTCCCGCAGATTGCAGATTTATTCAATGTTACGGTCGATTACATTATAAGAGGGACACCGAGAACCGTTCAACACTTTTTCACCGGCGATTTCGGGTTTTCGGAAACGAAAGTTAATGATGAATTTCTGAGCAACGGCTGGAAAATAATTAATGTTACAATTGCGACAGGATCGAAAGAAAATTTGTTTGCTTTGGTTATGGAAAAGACAGAATTTGAAGAATAATAAACAGCGAAGCCTTGTTGTATAAGAGAGAAAAGCCCTTATACCAGAGCTTTTCTCTCTTTAAGCGTCAACTATTTAAAATCCGAGTAAATAATAATTACAAAAATCAGAGCCAAGATTGCGAAAAGCAGTGCAAAAGGCTCTGCTTTTTGGTATAATGAGATTTGTAAAAACAAAATATTTTATAGCAGTAAGTTAAATATAAAGACAAGTAGTTTTTTCTCTCTTTTCCCTAAATTACAATCTTATCGGTAAGCTTTTTAGACACGAAATCCAGGAAAAATATATAAATAATGGAATAATAATGAAAATAGTTTTAATTCACGGGCAAAACCACAAAGGCAGCACCTATCATATCGGAAGTATGCTGGCGGAGAAAATCGGTGGAAAAAATGAAATTTGCGAGTATTTCCTTCCGCGTGATCTGAATCACTTTTGTATCGGGTGTTATTCCTGTATTATGGACGATACGAAGTGTCCGTATTACACCGAAAAGCGTGTGATCATGGACTCGGTCGAAGCTGCGGATTTATTGATTTTCACAACACCGAATTACTGTATGATGCCGTCCGCTCAGATGAAAGCCTTTATCGACTTGACATTCAATTATTGGATGTCTCACAAGCCGCGCGGGTGTATGTTTACAAAGAAAGCCGCCGTTATTTCCACGGCAGCCGGAGCGGGAGCCGGAAAAGCCGCCGGAGGCATTGCGAAAACATTATTCTTCTGGGGTGTTCCTTATATAAAGAGCTATGGCATCGCGGTTCAGGCAAAATGCTGGGACGACGTGAAGCCTGAAAAGAAAAACAGAATCGAGCATGCTATGACAAAGCTTGCAAAGAAGCTTTCCAATGGTAAACCTCCGCGCATCGGTATAAAAACACGCTTCATATTCAACAAGATGGCGGGAATGCAGAAAGCCGGTTGGGGTTCATCAACCGAAAAGAAATATTGGGAAGATAACGGCTGGCTCGGAAAGGCAAGACCGTGGAAATAATTTTATCATTATGATTCAATGCAATATAATAATCGCTGTTTTATATTAAATAAGCCATGTTATATGGGTTCTATAACTATAATTTAATAGAATTAAAGGAGCTGTAATGAAATGAACGGAATTATTTTATATAAATCTAAATACGGAGCAACAAAAAAATATGCTGATTGGCTATCTGAAGAGACAGGTTTTCGTTGTGTCGATACCGATAAAGCAAATCAACATGATATTGCGGGTTGTGATACTGTTATTTTAGGCGGAGGAATATATGCTTCGGGAATTGCGGGGCTTGCTTTTTTAAAAAAGAACATCGACCAGTTATCAGGTAAGAAATTAATTGTTTTTTGCGTGGGAGCGTCTCCTTATAACGAAGCGGCTTTTCATGAGATTGTCGAGCATAATATGAAAGATAAATTAAAAAATATTCCCGTGTTTTATTGCAGAGGCGCCTGGGATATCGATTCAATGAGCTTAATGGACAAAACTCTATGTAAGATGTTAAGAAAATCCGTAGCCAAAAAAGATCCTTCGGAACTTGAGCCGTGGATGACAGCACTGATATCTGCGGGTGATGAAAAATGTGATTGGACCGATAAAGCCTACCTGAAACCGATTCTTGATACATTGCGGAAGGAATAAAGATCTGTCGCAAAGGCAATATATAAATGCGTTAATTTAATATTTAATTAATACCAATTCTCGCACGCGTTTCTTTCGCAGTCTGAATTAATTTCCCGTGAATTATCTCGGGTGATGTTTGAATACCCTTAATCATTTCTTCAATTTCTTCTATTTTCACATCCCGCCAACCACGAGCATTCCCTTCTTTTAACTCTTTAACAAACAAATCATAATATTTTATTGCATTTGAAAAGTTCTTTAAATATAATTCAGAATATGCCTTCGCTTCATATTTCCATATAATGGGTGTGTAAAAGATTTTGCTTTCTTTATGATTACTACAAATATATTTACATATACCTGAAGGAGAACCTACATTATCAAACCAATCAAAAGCAGTTTTTTGAAAAAACATGGCATGGGATTCAATATTACTTGTAATACCACTTTCATCCATATCAAGCATTAAATGGTAGCTTTTATAATGATTAATATCAATACGCCATACTGAATCTCCTAACCCCAATACAAGCGAGTCGTTGGATATATATAATGGTTGAACGAATATCTGACACTCATATCCAGTAGATCTTGTGTCAAATAAAATAGCATTTAAAACATTATCAATTGTCTTATAATACATAAGACTTTTGTTTTTTTGAACAAAGCCTTCAGCTTTGCATATTGGTAAAATAATATCATTAATTTTTTTCTTTAATTCAATTCGTTTCATAACACCTCATATATTAAAAATTTAAAATATATCCATTATTAAATAAAGGCTAAAAGAATTCATCTCTATATACTTTATTGAGGGCTTAATTTCGATAATAGGGACAAACTTCAAATAATTTAAATCTAATTCCATATTAACACCTCTGAATCATTGTAATAAGATTTTTTTAGGTTCCTCGAGTTTATGCACGTTTATCTCCTTCATATATTACCAAATTATCATATTTACCAATAATTTGATTTATTATAAATAATATATTTTTATAATCCAAAGGAAAAAACAATAAATTGAGATGATGCCAAGGCTGAACAATCAATTTTATTTCAGGGAAAAAGAAACTAACTGTTGAAATATACCTAAATCCCCCCTCGACAAATCTTTTTAATATGACTTTATTTTCATTAGGATTCAAATCAATACCACATTGTGTTTGCTTATTAATATGATAGTTTTTTAATATATTATTTAATATTTGATAGATATCATTTTTTGAAATATCTGACCATTCCTCAAAGTATTTATAACTGTGAAGTGGCGCCAAGATACATTTTTTTAAATTATTAATTGTAATAAATTGCATAAGAAAATCAAATTCTTCATTTAAATCAGAATAAAATTCTTCTCTTGCACCATCATATCCATGTCCGGATTCATACCCACCATCCCAGTCATGATTCTTATTATAAATTTCTATAAAAGGCATTTCCTGAATATCATTAAGAATTAGACCTATTTTTTTAAGTTCTTTATTAATATTTTGAAATATTATTTTCATAAATTTCTCCTTTCTAATAATTCCATTAGGATTAACAATCTATTAACGGCAATTAAATAATCTTGTTAGAAGTTATTATTTAAAGCCGAGTTAATAATAATCGGTATCTTCCGTTTAATTATAAACATCCAAATGATCTATGTGAGTGGTACATTATTAATGAATATAAAACCAGTATTAAAACGAAAAAAAGACTATATTGATTTACTTTTACTCGCTGACGAACAAGAAAGTATGGTGGATAAATATCTTGAACGCGGCGATATGTTCGTCTTGGATGACAACGGCGTGAAAGCAGAATGCGTTGTGACGAAAGAATCAGACGGAATTTATGAACTAAAAAATATTGCCGTAAATCCCGATTATCAGCGAAAAGGTTATGGAAAAAAGTTGATAGAATTTCTGCTATCCCATTATACTGATTGCAGGGTTATGCTTGTCGGAACAGGTGATTGTGCTTCCACGTTAAGATTTTATAAAAACTGTGGATTTACAGAGTCGCACAGAATAAAAAACTTTTTTACGGATAATTACGATCATCTGATGTATGAAGACGGAAAACAGCTGATTGATATGATTTATTTAAAAATTGAGCGTTAACTGCAAGGAGGATGCTATGAAAAACATATATCTGATCGGCGGAACGATGGGCGTAGGTAAAACAACAACCAGTCGTATCATGAAATGCAAGCTTGACAACAGCGTGTTTCTTGACGGAGATTGGTGCTGGGATATGCACCCGTTTCGGGTAACCGACGAAACAAAGCAAATGGTGATGAAAAACATATGCTTTATTTTGAATAATTTTATAAGCTGCTCGGTATATGAAAATATCGTGTTTTGCTGGGTCATGCACGAACAGGCTATTATTGACGATATTCTATCTCATATCTATACCGCAAACTGTAAAATTCATTTGATATCTTTGGTATGCAGCGAACAGGCGCTGCGGACCCGTCTGATAAAGGATGTTAAGGCCGGAATCAGGACGGATGATGTGATAGGCAGAAGTACAGTACGCCTTCCGCTTTACGAAGCGTTAAATACAATTAAAGTTGATGTATCAGACAGAAGCCCGGAGCAAGCGGCGAACTATATTATTGAGAATTGCTGATCAGAAAACGCAATTCATAATGCTTGTGGGAGAAACAGCGATAATAACATTAACAGATTTTTCGACATTTACATATAATACATATGAGGAGGTATAAAAATATGAGACAAAATCCGTTGTGTTTCTTTTTCCCATGGGCGCCGTCCTGCCGGCTGCCATATAGGCCGCCTTATAGGTGTAATGATGATAAATGTCCTCGCGACAAATGCCCTTATGACAAATGTCCGTATGACAGATATCCATATGGTCCAAGACCAAAGTATTAAGAATTTATCTGAACTTAGAAATTATATATAATTGACTCGGCAATTAAATAACTACCGCTTAAAGAGAGAAATGGCTCTGGTAATATGGGCTTTTCTCTCTTAAGAACAAGGATTATTTAATTGCCGAGTTAATATTAAACGCCGGGCTAAAAACTCGACGTTTTATTTTTTGCATCGGCGAAAGCCATTATCATAACTATGAGATCTCCGTGGAAACATGGACGGCGCGGTGGTTTGTTATACCAATCAGAATTCAGCGACGGCATCGTCTATCCATGCGTATCGTGTATTGATGAAGTTGACAAGATATTGTATCTGAAGCTCGTACGTATTATATGCCCGGTAATTTACATTCCCCTCTCCGATCAGCTTGCCCATGATGTTCCAGACGCGGAAGTTTTCATCTTTTGATTTATCTATTATTTTTACGCTTTCATTAACCGTATCAAGAGCGGCTTTCAGAAGCGATTCCTTTTTTTCATTCCATCTTTCTTTAAATTTCGTTTTAAATTCCGGATCCTTCATCAGAAATGTCGCCCACGTTGTTCCGACATAATCATATGCGGCCTCTGATATAGCCCAGCCGTTATAATCCGGAATATCTCCTGAGAAATTGCCGAAGGACATGTCGAAATCCCATACAGGACCCATCTCAATTTTACCGCCTTTTGTCTTGAACATGTAACAGCTCCGGTAAAAAGCGGATTCAGTATTGTTTGTAAATTCGTGTATTATCAGCCAGTCGATAAGTGCATCGACATCAATATATTCCTCATAGCCGGAGCGCGCGATTATCGCCGCTTCGGCTTTTTTCACATAATCCATTATGAATTGCATCTGAGAGGTATATTTCTGTGTGATTTCAGGCTCTTTTACACATATACGCTTCACATATTGTGTATCGAAGTATTCTTTTCCGTAGATCATCTCTTCTTCATAATTCCAGCCCACCTCAAGAAGATATCCTGTATCGTCTTCAGTATCGGATGTTTCAATATCAACTCTGCCGCGACCTATTTCGATTTTATCGGCCAATGTGTATACGCCGATGTATTCGCCGTTCAAAAAAACGTCGACAAGCACATGCGTCGGAGTGAACATTATATTTTCCATCTGCTTTGACATTGCGCTCGCCACCACGTTTCGAATAAGCGATTTGTCGGCATAACTCGGCACAAGCACCCAGTCACGGTTTTCGGTCAAACCGAACAGAGACGCTTTTTTATCAAGCTTAAGCCTGTATCCTTTTTTTGGAAGTGCAAACCAGGATGAATTGCCTCTTCCCCGTATTTTCATTGAAGACTGCGGCAGAGACAAGCCATTATAAAGCGCGGAAGTCTGCGAATCTATCGAAATCACTGCATCGGTGTAAACAAGCTTTGAAGTTATTCCTGTGTGTCCCGCGGTATTTATATAAACCACCGGAAGATCATATGTGACTCTGGAGGCACGGATGGAATAACCTCGTGTCTGCCCCGTAGAATCGCTGAGAACGGCGAAAAGCTCCCCTTCAAGACCCTTCTCCCGCTCCGGAGAAGAAGAAGAGATGGAATATTTACAGCCGCTGCTGCAACTAAGCCTTACTGACAACTTGGAAATATCGGAATCCGATACCGAATAGGGTATTTTCACTTCGATTATATTTCCGTCAATATTATATGAAAAGCCGGATAATTCAATATTATCTTTAAATACGGACAGCGATAGAATTTCGGCATCAGAATCACCTCCGAGCACGGTGCGGATAATTTGCTCTCCGTTAAAGCTTTTGACGTTCATCCGTTCATCAACGGTGAGTTTTGTCGGCAATCCATAATTGCCGTCCCACCATAAATCGCACTTCGGCGCGTTCACCCTTACGTATTTCCCTTCAAGACTGCCGTTTTTATCTATATAAAACGCGACAGATGAAGCCGTTTTGTCGTTAATATAAAGCTTTGCACCAGTAGAACTTACTTTTGAGTTAACGATAAAAAAAGCCGCGCGATTAAAAACTATATCCTGATTGATTTCTATATCGGAGCATATTGTAATTCTGGGGGTATGTTCTGATTTATATAGTTCATCAGAAACAGAAAGAGCGGCAAGCTCATCCGCGGTATGGACCTCATATTCCGAAAAGGCATCTATACCATGATCCTGGGGACGCGGTATGCGGTCGTCGGTATTTCCTGTTTTAGATCCGATCCCGACCGTATCATATCCGGTTTCCGGCTTTGTTCTCGCGGTTTCGCTCATATTCGGCATCGATGGTTTACATCCGGAAAAAAAGAATGCAGTACCGATTATTAAAGCAGATAAAACAGTATATATAAAAACATGCTGAAGCGCGGCAGATACGATACCATGAATATTATTTTTAAATTTCATCATTATCCTTTCAATCATTAAAAGCAAAAGCCATATGGAGACGTTGATAATGCCCGTAAGAGACTTATCGTATGGCATTATAAAAATATAAGTAAATTATATCATATGCGGAAGAAAAATAAAATAGTCAATATAAAAATGAATTTTTATTATAATCGCATAAAATGACATTTTTTTCATGGCATATATCTTAAAATCCTAAATAAGAGATCGATCCTTACTGAGCTAGAACAATAACCGCGGAGGAAAACACATGAAATCTAAATATTCAGCGGATGGTATTCTTACAATCAGGCCCTCAGGCGATATTGATCACCACGCGGCACGCACATTGCGTGAGGAAGCCGACGTTCTAATCGATGATAATCATCCGAAAAAGGTAATTATTGATCTTTCCGGTACCGAATTCATGGATAGCTCCGGACTTGGCTTTATTCTCGGAAGGCTGAGAAAATGCGCGTCTCAAGGAATTTCGCTCGCTTTAGCAAATCCTTCCGGACGGACAATGCGCATTCTCGAAATGGCCGGAGCAGATAAAATGATTGAAATAATATCGCCGGAGGACGGTGGGAAAGGAGCCGGAATAGAATGAAAAAAACAATATTGAATCAGATGAAGCTTATATTTCCTTCAAATTCCGAAAACGAATCGCTTGCACGCATATGCATTTCAGGATTTGTGATAAAGCTGGACATAACGCCAGAGGAGCTTGCGGATATAAAGACAGCAGTTTCCGAAGCAGTCACAAATTGCATAGTGCATGCGTATAAAACTGAACCGGGATATATCACTTTAGAAGCAAAATACCGAAGCGACGGGAATATTTACATAACAATCACAGATAAGGGATGCGGAATACCTGACATTGCGCTTGCGATGACACCTTTTTACACTACCGATAAAGACAGCGAAAGATGCGGAATGGGCTTTTCTATTATGAAGAGCTTCATGAACAGTCTCAAAGTCAAGTCAGCACCGGGAAAAGGAACGCGGGTATCCATGAGGAAAAAGCTTGGCATGATAAAATGATCGGAAACGTAAACGGATATGACAATGTGCATATAAATTCGGCGGAAGCTATAAAAGCGGCGCAAAGCGGCGATAACGAAATGCTTTCGAAAATTACAGAAAGCAATATGGGTCTCGTGAAAAGCATCGCGCAGCGTTTTTGCGGCAGAGGAGCCGAATATGAGGATCTTGTGCAGATAGGCGCAGTCGGAATGATCAAAGCGATAAGAAATTTTTCGCCCGATTTCGGCTGCGCGTTTTCGACATATGCAGTTCCGCTGATCGCGGGTGAAATAAAACGCTTTTTACGTGATGACGGGTTAGTTAAAATATCCCGTACTACAAAATCGAACGCTTCAATCATTGCTCGCTTTACAAAGGACTTTCAGAATGCGTACGGGCGAGAACCTACAATGCCTGAAATAATAGAAGGAACCGCGATATCCGAGGAGGATGCCGTATGTGCTATTGAAGCTTCGCGTCCCGTTCTTTCAATTAACGAAAAGCGCGGAGACGATGACGACTTTACTCTGGAGGATGTTATAGGAGACGATTCCCTTTCCGAGGTTGTCGACAGTATTGCTCTCTCAGAAGCAATATCGCTTCTCAGCGATGATGAAAAACTCATTATCAGGCTCAGATATTTTAAAGGTCTCACCCAACAACAATGCGCAAAGCTTCTGGATTCCACACAGGTCAGAATATCAAGAGCGGAAAAAAAGATAATTGAAAAGTTGAAAAGGAACATGGCGGGTTGAAATATTGACATTAAACATTTCATATGATATAATATGTAAAATTTGATTTATTTATAGGAATGTATCATTTATATGAAATGCCAGAATTGCGGGTCAAGTATTCCGGATAACGCCATGTTCTGTTCCGAGTGCGGATCCAAGGTCGGTTCTGCCGATCAAGCCTCTGTTTCAGGCACAAGTCAGTCAGGGCTGGAAGATGAATTCAAGCTTCTGAAAAGCAAAGCTAAGCAATCTGTGATTATAATGGTCATACTTGGGCTGATTTCTCTTCTTGCGTTAGTTATCACGCAGTCCCCAATTATTACAATCCTTTTGATCGTTTCGATCTTTATATATGCCGTTGTGGCGGGGAACAAGAATATCAGCGCTCTGCGTAATTTCCATTCTGAGAAAATAGTTCGTTCTGCTCTGTCCGAGGTGTTTAATGACCTTATATATGATAAAAAAAGGTATATAGACGGTAATACCATCGAAAATTGTAGAATAATGCCGTTCGGCTGGGACAAAATGCAAGGCAGCGATTATGTAAGCGGTAAATATAAAGATATTTCTTTTGTTCAGTCAGATATTTCGCTCATTCATGTATCGACCACAACAGATGCCCAGGGTCATACTCACACTACAGAGGAAACACGGTTCAAGGGCAGATATGCGATATTCGATTTTAACAAGCAGTTCGCGACTGATTTGATCGTTCGGGAAAACGGATTCGGCGGAACGCTGTTTTCGTCAATCGGAAGAGCTTTCAGCTTCGACAACAAACAAAAGGTTGAAATGGAAAGTGTCGAATTCAATAAAAAATTTGAAGTATACGCAGCGGATCCTCATAACGCGTTTTACATACTTACTCCTCAGTTAATGGAACGTATTCAAAAATCAGAATCTGAGAACAAAGGAAGAATTTATCTTTGCTTTACTCAAGGGAAGCTTCATGTCGCTGTTGACAACCGAGAGGACGCATTTGAAATGAATATCGTAAGCAACGAGAGCATTTCAGAAATGCGTCAAAAAGCTTTTTCCGATATAGCCACGTTCACAGAACTGGTAGACACAATTCTTTCCCCTTCCGGTTCTGACACTTCATATACGCCCTCGGCTTTTGCCTCTGATATTAAATGAACGATTTATACGGAAAGAATTGTACTTAAAGTAGTTTTA
Source organism: Oscillospiraceae bacterium (assembly GCA_034925865.1). Classification (NCBI taxonomy): domain Bacteria; kingdom Bacillati; phylum Bacillota; class Clostridia; order Eubacteriales; family Oscillospiraceae; species Oscillospiraceae bacterium. Next base: position 121,822 of record JAYFRN010000011.1, read on the forward strand.
TCAGCCTTCAATTCATCAATATTTATATTGAATAAATCGCAGCCAGAAAGGACAACATTTCAATGATTTATGCAGCAATTGCCATCGTGATTCTCGTTTTTGTGTATATCGCAATATACAATAATCTGCGTTCGCTGAACATCAAGGTTGAAGAAGCGGCATCCGGCATCGAGGTGGCGTTAACCAAACGTTATGATGTGCTTGTCAAGCTCCTTGATATCACAAAAGGTTACGCAAAGCACGAAAAAGAAGTTTTAACGGAAACAGTCCGTTTGCGCAAGGGTATGTCCGGCAGTGAAATGAAAGAAGCCGATAAAAATATTAACGAAGGCTTTCGCGGGATATCAGTCGTAGGAGAAGCATATCCGACTCTTCTTTCCAACGAAAACTTTAAACAGCTTCAGCTTGCAGCAGCCGACACCGAAGAACATCTGCAGGCAGCCAGAAGACTTTACAACAGCAATGTTACTGCGTTCAATACAAGTATAGTAACCTTTCCGAGCAATATCGTCGCTTCACTCATGAAGCTTCAGCAAAAAGAGTTCTTTGAAGCGGAAGAAGCAAAGAAGCAAGACGTAAAAATGGAATTCTGAAATAATTTCGGTAAAACGCTTGACTTTTCGAATTACATATGTTAATATATACAGGTCGACAGAGAAAGACCCGCCGAAAAGCAAGCGTAATATGCCGGAATGGCGGAATTGGCAGACGCCCGGGACTTAAAATCCCGTGAGGTTAACACCTCGTGCCGGTTCGACCCCGGTTTCCGGCACCAAAATTTAATATTTATCGCGGGGTAGAGCAGTTCGGTAGCTCGTCGGGCTCATAACCCGGAGGTCATGTGGTTCAAATCCCATCCCCGCAACCATGAAAAAAACCTGTGTTTATGCTATTTTTAGTATAAATACAGGTATTTTCTTTAGCTTTATTTTATGTAAAAACCCAACAAAAACCAACAGTAGCTAAAAACTTAAATCTGCTTCTGTATCTGCTTGCGTTTTTGCCTGTGTATATACCTGCAAAAGCGGTTACTTTAGTTACCACTTTAATTAAAACAAAGTGCAACAAGTAAGAGCAATACACAGCAAGATATAACAGATTTATAAGGTATCTATTTTTAATAAAAGCAGTTACTATCGTATGTTATTAAAATGGCATTATACAGGCCTTGTTTTATAAGAGAGAAATGTCAATATACCAGAGCCTTTTCTCACTTTGAGCGGTAATTAGACCTTGTCAAGCTCATTGTGTAAACACTCTAAATTACCGATCCCATCCATCGCCAAATAAAATATCCAATTTGCCGCGGACAACGCTCCAGTTTGGGTAAGGTTTAGTCCATTTAGCGGCAATGTCCAAAGTGCGAAGA